>NZ_CATKCB010000141.1:0-9075 GCF_949747025.1 Helicobacter sp. UBA3407
AATCTTGCAAGGCAACTACACCTTTAACTTTTGAGCATTGCCCACATTGCGAAGAGCTTTTGACGCTCAAAACTTTTGTGTTTTTAAAGGAAAAACAAGATGAAACGCGTTACTCTTTTCTGTGATGGTTCTTCTTTGGGGAATCCGGGAAGTGGCGGTTGGTGTGGAATTTTGCGTTATGGAGAGCACGAGAAAATTTTAAGTGGGGGGACGCAGAGAGCGACAAATAATCAAATGGAGCTAACGGCTTTGATTCGTGGTTTAGAGGCTCTTAAAGAACCTTGTGAAGTTTTAGTTGTTTGCGATTCTAAATATGTTTTAGATGGTTTAAGTAAATGGTTGCCAAATTGGATTAGGAGAGACTTTAAAAATGTCAAAAATCCAGAACTTTGGCGGCTTTATTTGAAAGTCTCTAAACCGCATAAAATTGAAGTGCAATGGGTCAGGGGACATAGCGGACATCTTGAGAATGAAATCTGCGATAAAATCGCCAAAGAAGAGGCGTTAAAATTTAAAAATATTTAAGGATTCGTGTGGATTTACAACTTTTTGAACAAACTTTAGGCTATTGCTTTAAGCATCAGAATTTACTCAAAGAAGCCTTAACACATAAGAGTGCCAAAAAAGGTGCGCATAATGAGCGTTTGGAGTTTTTAGGCGATGCAGTTTTGGATTTGATTGTTGGAGAATTTTTATACCGCAAGTTTCCCCATTCTCCAGAGGGAGAGCTGTCCAAAATGCGCGCTTCAATGGTAAATGAAAAGGCATTTGCCAAATTGGCACGTTATTTAAATGTGGGAGAGTATCTTTATATCTCCTCTTCTGAAGAGCAAAATAAGGGGCGAGACAAGGATTCTATTCTTTCTAATGCGTTTGAGGCGGTTATGGGCGCAATTTATTTAGAAAGTGGATTAGAATCTGTGCGCAAGATTATGTTGTTGTTGTTGGAGGAAGTTTATCCAAAGATTGATTTAAAAAGTCTGTTTTACGACCATAAAACTGCTTTGCAAGAACTCACACAAGCAGTCTTCGGAATCACTCCAGAATATGTTGTTTTAGATTCCTTTGGACCCGACCATAATAAAGAATTTTTGATGAGTGTGCAGATTTACGATAAGGAATATGCCAGGGCAAAGGGCAAAAGCAAAAAGGAAGCGCAACAGATTTGTGCCAAAATGGCATTAGAGATTTTAAAACAAGAGAAAAGTTTATAAGGATAGGTAATGAATACTTTTGGACAGGCTCTTAGGGTTACGACTTTTGGCGAGAGCCACGGAGAGGGGATTGGCGCGGTAATAGACGGGTTACCAGCGGGATTGGAGATTGAAGAGGAGTTTCTTGCGCTTGAAATGCAAAGACGTGCAGGTGGAAAGAATCTTTATTCCACGCAAAGAAAAGAGGCAGATGAGGTAAAAATTCTAAGCGGTGTTTTTGAGGGCAAAACAACCGGAACGTCTTTGGGATTCTTTATCCAAAACACTGCCAACAAGAGCAGGGATTATGATTCTATCAAAAACCTCTTTCGTCCAGGACACGCCGATTGGACATATTTTCATAAATACGGAATCCGAGATTATCGTGGCGGAGGACGCAGTAGCGCAAGAGAAACAAGCGCACGTGTGGCAGCAGGCGCGATTGCGAAAATGCTTTTGAAGCCTTTTGGAATTGTTTTTCAAAGTGGAATCTTAAGTATTGGAGAAATTAAGGGGGAAACAATAGACTTCCAAAATGCGCAAAAAAGCGAAATCTTTGCCTTAGATAAGCAAGTAGAATCGGCTCAAAAAGAAGCAATTTTGCAAGCAAGAGAGGCACACGATAGCTTGGGTGGCGTAGCTTTGATTAAGGCAAGTGGAGTGCCCTGCGGATTGGGCGAGCCATTATATTATAAGCTAGATTCTGCAATTGGAGCTTTGATGTTGGGATTAAATGGTGTCAAAGCCGTAGAAATTGGCAATGGTGTAAAATCGGCAAGACTTAGAGGCTCTCAAAACAATGATATGATGAATGCGGAGGGTTTTGTAAGCAATCATTGTGGTGGAATCTTGGGGGGTATTAGCAATGGCGCAGAGATTCTACTCAAAGTGCATTTTAAGCCCACGCCTAGCATTTTTTTGCCTCAAAGCACACAAGATACGCAAGGCAATGTTGTCCAATGCGAAATCAAGGGCAGACACGACCCTTGTATCGCGGTGCGTGGGAGTGTAGTTTGTGAATCTAGCCTCGCACTGATTCTAGCGGATATGCTTTTGCTGAATGCGACAAGCAAGTTAGAAAATTTACAAAAAATTTATTCTTAGAGGTGTTTTTGGGTGGCTCAAAGTGCTTTAATTGCTGCTGATGGTAAGCTTGGTGTGGGATTAGGACATATTAGTCGTTGTCGGGCTTTGCAAGCAGAGTTGGAATCACTAGGATTTGAAGCAAAGCTAGTAGATACACAGGAATTGGAAGAGAATTTAAATCAAACTTTATGGGATTTAATCGCGATAGATTCGTATGTATTGCCCCTAGAGGCTTATGAAAAAGTAGTGCGTTGTGCAAAAACTTGCTTGTTTTTTGATGATACTTTGCGTTTAGATTATCCTAAGGCTATCTTGCTAAACAATGCAAGCGGCGTGAATGTCGCTCAATATAGAGAAAAATATCCTCATCATTTGTTGTTTTTGGGAAGTGATTATCGTCTGTTGCAGCCTCCTTTTGTGCAGGTATTAAAGAATCCACCGATTCCTTTGAAGCAAGAAGTGAAAAATGTATTTATTACTCTTGGCGGAAGTGATATATTAGGCTTGAATAGTCCTTTGATTGTTGCATTTAAGAGGGCTTATCCTGATTTGAATTTGCATTGTATTGCAAGGGATTCTACAATTTTGGGCGCGAAACTCTATCGTGATTTATGCGTGCAAGAAATGGTGGATTTAATAAGACGAATGGACCTCTGTATTTGCGCCTGTGGGCAGAGTTTGGGAGAGATTCTAGCTTGTGGAATTCCTGCGATTGCACTAGAGGTGGCGGCAAATCAGAATGCAAATCTTGTGAGTTTTAAAAACTGCATTTTGAGTATTCCTAAGGCTTATGCACTTTCTTGCGATTCTATTTGTTATCAAGTATTAGAGCATTTTAAATCCTATTCTTCTTTGCATTTGCGCACAACACATCAAGCGCGTGCTTTAGAGATTTTGAAGCGTCCGACAAAGTGGAAAGAGTTTGGCAAATTTTTAAAGTAAAATATTGATTGGTGGGATTTTAGGTTATGAAATCCCAAAATCAAGGGCGAGATTTTGTATTTTGACTTAAAAGTTTTGCAATTTGCCATTGCGAGCGTAGCAAAGCAATCCGTAAGTTACAAAAATCAACCTTGAAGCAACAGAATCGTAAATAAGAGATTGTAAAATCAAGTAGAGATTTTGTATAATGCGAACATTTGATAAAAGGAAAAATATGCGAAAAATTGTAGGTTTGCTAGCATTTGTGAGTATGGCACTTTTTGGGGATTCTGTAAAAGAAATTCAAATGTATTCTAGCCCAACTTGCGGTTGTTGTGAGGAATGGGCAAAATATATGCACACAAAGGGTTTTTTGGTGCAATCTCATAAAGATGATGAGTTGTTTATGAAAATCAAGGAGGATTTTAAGATTGCCCCTAAATACCAGAGTTGTCATACGGGTGTAATAGAAAAAAATGGTGTGAAATATGCGATTGAAGGGCATGTACCTGTTGATGCAGTGGAATGGTTGTTGGAAAATCAGCCAAAAGATGTGATAGGCGTTTCTACGCCCGGAATGCCACAAGGAAGTCCGGGAATGGAGCAGGGCACTTACGAGGAATATCCTGTGGTGTTAATGACGCAAGAGGGTGGATATAAAGTTTTTGGCATTTATAAGGGTCAGAAAAAGTTAAAAAGCGGAAATGTGAAGTAGAAATTACCTTTGATTTCTTGGTATTGTAGGGTTTTTCTTGTCTTTATGAGATTCCACTTGTGGAATGCAGAATTTTAACTTTAACAATGGAATCTTAAAATCAAGGGCAAGATTTGGATTTGCAAGCGTGGGCAAATTACTTCGTGATGTGCGCTTCGTAGTATTGTTTTTCGCAATGACAGATAAGCAATTTAATCCAACTCTGCACACATTCTCTCAAACTCTTGATAATATTTCCAAGATTCCACAATATCGGGGCGCACTTGTTTGATATGCACAAACTCTTTCTCAAAATAAGTTTGATAGATTTTTCTTAAATCTTTATGTTCTTTTAAATATTCTAACACTTGAGATTCGGTTACTTTGTTGGTTTCAATACTTTGAATTTTCTCTTTAAGGGCAAAAAGATATTGTTGCAGGTCGTTTTTGAGATTGGAATGATTAGCTTGGTATGCAATTTCTTGTGATTGCTTTTTATCGGCAAGAATCTTTATCTGAAGTCCAAGAGAATCTAAATTTAATTGAGAAATAATATCCATATTGTCTTGCAGAATGGAGAATGTATGATTTAATAATTCGTTTTTATTGTAATCATTTATCGCAAGGAATCCTCCAACTATTGAAGAGCTTAAATTTAATCCCAAAATAAATTCTATGTTATATGTGCTTTGCTCCACCAAAATCTTGATTTCTTCATTCACCCTAAAAATTATGGGCAATAAATATCTGTATTGATTATTGATTTTACTTTCATAGAATTTCCTATCCTCCTCTTTGGGCAGTGGGAATCTAAACTCTTGAGATAATTGCGTCATTGTATCAAAAGTTCTTTTGCCTACGATTTCTTGCATATCAAGATAGTGGATAGAGCTTGCATTTCTAATTTCTTGAATGGTTTGATGATATTCCCAAATGCTTATATTTCCAATATTTTTATTTTTCAAAACACTTTCTAGTAAATCCAAATGTGGTTTATCCTGTCCCCCGTAAGTTACTCTATCTAATGCTTCTTTGTGTTGATTAATTTCATAAATCCATTGATTGCTTTTATACCAGCCGTGATTTATCCCGTGTTTTAATCTCCCAATTGGGTCTCTAAGATTAATCAACACAGGAACTTTAGCATCTGCTAAAGCGAAAATATGCTTTCTATTTTCTTTATCTTGCATATAATTTATATGCGTTAAAAAATTGATGTGATTTGTTAATAAAGTTTGATATGCGGCATAGTAATCTTTTTTTGCGTATCTTGTGTTGGATAGAGAAATGATAGAAGCACCACATTGATAAAGAAATGCAAGTAGTGCCAAATGTCCGCTCAATCCAAAAAAAACCAATATTCCACAATAATTCCTCGGCAATGGCAAATTCAAATCCCAAGCAAGTTCCGCAGGGATACTCTCATAGCTTAAGTTTGGATAAGGTTGGATAGAATCTCTATTCTCTCTTTGGGATTCTACATTGCATTCTTTAGATTCTCTCTCCTTTATTCTTAACTCTGTTTCTTTATTATGATTGTTTTTCTCTTTAGATTCTCTCTTTGCATTCAATCTCTCTGGATTCAGTAAAGGAGGATAAGGGTGATTCGTGTTAATGTATTGTTCTTTAAATTCTTTAGAGTTAAGCCATTGTAGGATTTCCTCTTTGTGTTTTAAAAGGAAAGGTGTTTGAGTAGAAAAAGGAATTTGAGAAAAAAGTTTAAAAAAGAAAGATTCTATCTTAAAAGAATTGTTTTCTTGAGATTTGAGTTTGTGCATTAGGGTTTCTATTGCCTTTAAAAAAGAAAGAGAATCTAAAAGAAATTCTTTAGGAATAAAGCAATAAGAAAGATGTAATTCTTGCAGTTTTGCTTTATATTCTTGGTGCAGTTTATAAATGTGTTTAGCTTCTTTTATTTTCTTGTTTAATGTAAAATATCCTCCTTTATACCAAATCTTATCTGCCTTGCTTAAAGCTTCTCCTAAGAGATAAGCTAAATGGTATTTATAAGATAAAGATTCTGGATAATCTTTACAAGATTGCAAGGGAGGATATTTAAGGGAGGGAAAGACTTGTATGGTTTGTTTATAGAATTGCTGTTGTTGTTTGTGGGTTTGTTTAAGTTTATAAAGAGAAAGGAGGAGGTTTAAAAAGGCAAGAGGTGTAAAGGAATCTAAATAAGGGTTAGAATGCCCCCCCCCCCGCACAGGAATAGAATGATTTAGAGTTTCTTGAGGTTTAAAAGAGAAAGGAGAGTTTGTTTTGTTATTTTGAGATTCTTTAGAGTTGAAGTTTTCTTGTGAGATTCCTTTTCTTTGTTTATCGTATTCTATTAAGGCTAAACCTAATTTATAAGCAAGATGATTCTTTATTCTTTCTTTAGCGGAATGGGGATTAAACATTGTGTTGGAAGTGCAATACATTAGGGATTCCTTTGGTTGATGTTTATTTTCTTTTATGTTTTGGGATTCTAAGAGGATAGGATTAATCCTCTAAATAATATTCTATCGTAGAGACAACACGCACATTCTTAATGTGTTGCGTATTTTGGTCTCGGTTGCTAATACTAAATTGCCCTTGTGTTGCGCGTTTGATTCTACCAAGTTTGCTATTAGAATCCTTAGCAAACTTCTGTGCAGCCTCTCTTGCATTAAGTGTAGATTCTTCAATCATTTGTGGCTTAATGGAATTGAGCTGCGTATAACTATATTCTACATCATAGGTATTAATATTGATTGCGATTCCCTCTTGTCCAAGCTCTGTAATGCGCCCAAACACTTCTCTACCAAGTTCTACTTGCTTTGTGTATAAAATCACTTCACCGCTACCAGAATAACGATAAGTTACCCTTCTATCGTCCGCATAATCATTACTAAGTTTATCGGTGATATTGGGCGAACCAATCGTAATCTCGCTTTTCTCAAACCCCATTTTCTCTAAAAATTTCACAATTTTTTGAGAATTGCGTTCTACTTCAGTATAAAGTGCGTGCAAGTCGTTGTTCGCAAGACGAAATCTAAGGGGCAAAATCATCACATCTGCGAATACTTCTTGCTCACTCAAACCCTTGACGACTACGCTACGCTCGCCTGCGCGAAATTCTTTCACGGCAAGGTTCGCACCCACACCAAACACAATACTGCAAGCAATCAAGCAAAGACCTAAAGTAGCCACTGCGATTCTATCCATTACTTCTCCTTTAAATGTTAATTTATTTATCTTAAATGTTTTTGGGACAACTCATAAATACGTTGGAAAATCTCATCAAAATCCACTCCATAGGCGCGAGAATCGCCAATCGTTGTAAAGAAATTTGTATCCCCAATGAAACGTGGAATCAAATGTAGATGTAGATGCTCTGGAATCCCCGCACCTCCCGCGCGTTCAATATTCATTCCTAGATTAACTCCTTGCGCGCCAAACTCTTTTAAAAGTGCAACACCTTTTTGTGCAATTCTTTGCATTTGTAGCCAAATTTCCACATCTAAAAGCTCTGGTGAAGGGATATGCGTATGGGGAATAATCAAAAAATGTCCGGGCGTATAGGGAAACTTATTCATCACGCAAAATACTTTATCATTGCGGTAAAATACGCGGTTTGTGAAGTCGGATTTTTGCAACACAGCGGAATCCCCCCTACCCTCAAATAGAGGTTGAGATTTTGTATTTAGAGGAGAATCTCCTTTGGAAATAGCGCAGAATACACACTCTGTGCTTTTGTCTTTGAAATACCCGCTTCTCCAAGGCGCATACAAATACTCCATTGTATCCTCTCACCTTTTAAATATAGCTTGGTGCGTCATTGGCAAAAAGAATCAAGTTGCCACTATCTGTAGTTGTCTTTAAAATATGCTCAATATGCGATTTGTCCTTAAGAACGATTTTTTGAGGCTTACGAATATGTTTGCGCAACAATTTAGAATTCAGCTCTCCTGTAATAATCGCTAAATCAAACACTTCACTAATGGCTTCGGCTAATTGGATATTTGCTTCTTTGGAACTTTCTACAAGACCCGGTGTTACGATGATTTTCTTACCTTTATGCAAGGAGGATAGGCGAATTGCTTCAAGCATTCCATCAAGATTTCCATTATAACTATCGTCTAAAATAATCTTTTCATTCACAGTAATCTTGCTTAGGCGATGATTAATAGGTTCTAGCTTCTGCACTCGTTTTATCAAATGCTCTTCACTGACGCCCAAATCTTTCGCAACCGCAATCGCCGCACTAATATTAATCACATTAAACGCACCCAAAATACGCGTTTTAAATTCTAATTTCTTGCCATCTATTTTAAGAACAAAGCTTGTTCCTTCAAGCGTTGCTACTATTTCACTTGCATTTTTGGGAAAATTAACAATCCTCACGGGACAATGGCTTGGCTGAATGTTGCCCTCATAGATATAAGCTCGGCTCAATTCCTTGCTCTCTAAAATTTCATATTTTGCACTATAAATATTTTCTATGCTTTTAAAATACTCAATGTGTGCTTCACCAATTTTTCCAACAACTGCAATCTGTGGGGAAAGCAAATCTACAATCTCTTTAATGTCTCCCGCGCCCCTAGCACCTGCTTCTACGATATAAATATCTGTTAAGGGGGAAAGATTTTGATTAATATCTGCAATGATTCCTGTTAGCGTATTGACGCTTCTTGGTGTCGCATAAACTTTAAAACCCTCCTGCAGCATTTGAAACAAAAAGTTTTTTAAGCTTGTCTTGCCATAGCTCCCTGTAACCGCTATGATTGTAAGGTTTGGCATACTCTCTAACTTATCTAAAGCAAGTTTTTTGTAACGATTGAGCAGGATTCTTTCTATCAAAGAAGAAAGCGCAATAGAAATAAAAAGCGGGAAGAGATAAACAATTTGAATCAAAATAGAATATTCTGCAACTTTTAAAAGCAATAATTCATTAAATAAAATAAAGGCGATGTATAACCCAAAAAATCTTAGGATTCTACTTGTCAAAACCAATCGTTTGCTCAAATAAAAAATCCATACACCCAGCAAAACAACATAAAGATACAATCCAATATAACAATAAAGATTATTCGGTATTAGAATAAAATAAATAACAGGAAACACAAAATAAAACAAATGCCATTTCTGCTTATGATGCCTAAACAATACGCGCATAATCTTGTAATGATACCACTGAAGATTTATCATCACATAATA
>NZ_CATKCB010000142.1:0-10198 GCF_949747025.1 Helicobacter sp. UBA3407
ATGCAAAAAAGCACTTTGAAAGGCAAGAAGTTTTTTAAACCCTTGCGCTTTTTGCTTACCGGCTTTACGCACGGACCAGAATTAAGCGATTTGTTTCCTATTTTGCGTCTATATCTAAAAGAGATTGTAAGGAGTTAGAATGGTTTTAAGCACATTAATTGAAGCTCTTGCGCAGATTTTAAGTATGGTGATTAACATTTATATTTGGGTTGTGATTATTGCTGCACTGATTACTTGGGTGCGTCCTGACCCTTATAATCCGATTGTGCAGATTCTCTACAAACTCACAGAACCTTTATATGCAAAGATTCGCAAAGTCATTCCCACGCTAATTGGTGGCATTGATATCGCACCAATTATTGTAATTTTGGCATTGAAATTTATAGATTTATTTGTTGTCAAGCTACTTTTTGGCTTAGCGCATAGTTTATAAAGGGTGAGTAGATGAAAAATTTTTTATTTTTATTGATTTTTATTGGTTCGCTTTTTGCACAAAATGCTCAAGAAGCAAAGCAGAATCCAAAGCACACTTCAAGCAAGCAAACCACAACCAAAAAAGAACCCAAATCTACAAAGGCAACTCAATCCAAAAAGACAAACGCAACTCCAACGCTCAACCAAAAGATTACTTTAGATTATCTAAAAAAGCAACCCGCTGGGGTTTCGCGTGATTTTTATATTTGGTTGTTTTTGCAACAAGAGATTACTCCACAAGAAGCAAAAGAAGCTTATAACCTTGCGATTCGCAAAAATGCAAAACTTTTTGGATTGTATTTTAAAAAAGGAAGCAATAAAACACTTTCGCGCAAAACAATTTGTCAGAGAATGAGTTTAGAAAAACTTTTAAAGGAGGATTCTAAATGTATTGCCCTTGCACTCACCACAAAAAAAGCAGAATCCTTAGATAAAAAAACATTGAAAAAACTTTCACAGAATGTGCAATCTCATAACCAAAAACTTGCAAAAAATTTACAAATTTTAGCCGCTAAAGACCCTTTTGCACATCTTATTACGCAAGATGCAAAAACTTTTGGAGATTTTTATTTTGCAATTTCACCAAGTTATCGCAATCGTTTAGACTTTGCAATTTCCAAAGAAACCTTAACAAGACTATTAAAAGAACAGAATGCAACCTTTAATCGCGCACTTAAAAGTTTGATTATGCACACAAATTTAGATAACTTCAATCGCTCTTTAACTGCGCTAAATTCAGAAGAAATTTTGAGTGCATTGGACGCAGAAAGTGCATTTTATTTAGGTTTAAATGCAATGAGGTATCAGAAAAATCAACAAGCCCTTAACTTTTTTTTACATTCACAAAGGACTGCAAAACATACTTTCAATAAGAATCGTGCAAATTTTTGGGCATATTTAGCGAGTGGGGACAAAAAATACCTGCAAATCTTAAGTGATTCTAAAATGGTAGATGTCTATGTGCTTGCAAGCCTTGAGATTATACAGGCTGAACCTAAATTTACTCTTTTGTATGATGTGCCAACACAACAAAAAAATGCAAGTTGGAATTTTAAGAATCCTTTTGAATGGGAGCGCATTCGCGATTCTTTTAAGTCTATTAAAGGCAAAGACGCAAATTCTCGTCGTCGGCAGTTATTAGCGAAAGTAGATAGCGAAGAGACAAAAGCACATTATATCTGGCTTGCGCGTCAAAAAGATACCGAATATTTTTTGATGCCTTATAAGGAAGTTTTTTCGCGTTTTCCTCAAGACAAACAGGCTTTGCTCTATGCGCTGGCAAGGCAAGAAAGTTTGTTTATTCCCACCGCAATTTCTACTTCATATGCACTAGGTCTTATGCAGCTTATGCCCTTTAATGTCAAGGCGATTGCTAAGGAGCTAAAAGAAGAGGATAAGGTGGGATATTTTGATATGTTTGACCCTGCTGTGAATGTGCCTTATGCGGAATATTTTACGCGTCCGCTCGTGCGAGAATTTAACCACCCGCTCTTTATTGCTTATGCGTATAATGGAGGTCCGGGATTTACGCGTAGGTTATTGGGAAAAAACCATTTGTTCAAAAAGAATAATCCCTTAGACCCTTGGTTTAGTATGGAGATGATTCCTTATGAGGAATCACGCGTATATGGCAAAAAGGTGCTAGCGAATTATGTCATTTATCAAAAGAAGTTTGGAAAAGAGATTAAAATGTTAGATTTGTTGCAACAAAGTTTAGTGTATTAAATTAATGTGTTTGAATGAAACGAGTTTATTAAGAACTTTTTGCAAAATATTAATTTTAAAAATAAATTTTAGATTTTTTGGTTATAGTTTTGCAATCTTTAATATGCAATCTAAAGGATAAACGATGAATAGCCAAAATATTGGGAGTTATGGTAGTTTTTATGCTGTGGGTGTTGGACAAAATACAACAAATACCACTGCGGCAGATTCAACAAATGTTTCACAAGGGGCTTTGGAGAGTTCTAATGTAGATTTGACGCGCGAAATGACAGGGCAAATTGTGGCGCAAAGAGGAGCGGAGGCGAATGTGAAAAGCATTCAAACAGAGGATTCTATGTTTCAGACTTTATTAGATATAAAAGCATAAGCAGGTTAAAGTAAAATCAAGCGCAATAAAGGTTGATAAATGGTAGATTATGGGATTGAATATTGGGGAAAAGATGATTTTATTATTGAAGATGGGCAAGTAAAAGTCAATCATCAAAATAAGCCTGCATTGATTAATATTGTTAAGCAAGTGCGAGAAGATGGTTATCGTGGTCCGCTTTTGGTGCGCTTTCCCCATTTGATGAAAAAACAAGTAGAAAAAATTTTTACAAGCTTTGAGAGTGCTATTAAAGAATATCATTACAAGGGCAAATTTAAAGCAGTTTTTCCTATAAAAGTCAATCATTATCCTAATTTTATCCTGCCCCTTATGGAAAACACAACGCATCGCTGCTATGGTTTAGAAGCAGGAAGTAAATCAGAGCTAATTGTCGCTATGGCTTATACGAATGAGAATGCACCTATTACGGTGAATGGCTTTAAAGATAAAGAAATGATTTCCTTAGGCTTTATTGCTGCGAAAATGGGACACGATATTACTTTGACGATTGAGGGATTAAACGAGCTTGAGACGATTATTGAGGTTGCAAAAACGCTCGGTAAGCCTTATCCAAAAATCGGGCTTAGAATCCGCTTGCATAGCACAGGAATCGGAATCTGGGCAAAAAGTGGAGGGATTAATTCCAAGTTTGGTTTGACTGCAAGTGAGCTTGTAGAAGCAATTGCGTTACTACGCAAAAACGATTTACTAAACAAATTTACGATGATTCATTTTCATATTGGTAGTCAAATCAGTGATATTTCTCCGCTCAAAAAAGCCCTAAGAGAAGCAGGGAACATTTACGCAGAGTTGCGCAAAATGGGAGCAAAGAATCTTAATAATGTCAATATTGGCGGTGGGCTTGCGGTGGAATATGCACAGCACGAAAATCAGCAGAATCGCAACTATACACTTGCAGAATTTAGCGGAGATGTTGTTTTTACTCTCAAAGAAATTGCCAAAAACAAAAAAGAACCCGAGCCAAATATTTTCATAGAATCTGGACGCTATGTTTCCGCTAGCCACGCGGTGTTGATTGCGCCTGTTTTGGAGCTATTTTCTCAAGAATATGATGAAAAGGCGTTGCGCTTAAAGGAAAAAAATCCCCCTTTGATAGAGGAGCTTTTTGACTTATACAATACGATTAATGAGCGTTACGCAATAGAATATCTGCACGATAGCTTAGAGCATATGGAATCTTTGCTAACACTTTTTGATTTGGGTTATATTGATTTGCAAGATAGAAGCAATACCGAAGTGCTTGTGCATTTGATTATCAAAAAGGTAATTAAGATTCTAAAACACAAAAACCATAGTGATATTATTCGGATTCAAGAGCAAGTGCAAGAAAGATACTTGCTGAATTGTAGCTTTTTTCAAAGTTTGCCTGATTATTGGGGATTGGCACAGAAATTCCCTGTAATGCCATTAGATAGGTTGAATCGTCGCCCTACGCGTTCTGCAAGCCTTTGGGATATTACTTGTGATAGCGACGGAGAAGTGGCATTTGACAAAAATACTCCCTTATTCTTACACGATATTGATGTCAATGAAGAGGAATATTTCTTGGGATTCTTTTTGGTGGGCGCATATCAAGAAGTGTTAGGAATGCGTCATAATCTCTTCACGCACCCCACAGAATTTAGCGTCGTTTTTGACGAGGAAGAAGGTGGATATAAGATTGAAAATCTACTAGAATCACAAACAATCCTAGATGTGTTAGAGGATTTGGATTATGATACCAAAGAGATTGAACGTTGCCTTAAGCAGCGACTAGAAGAGAGCAAAGAGATTGCAGAAGACGCCAAAAAGGAAGTTTTGGGGCAGCTTTATGTAATGCTTAGTGAAAATGGCTATTTAAGAACAGTATTTAAGAGTGAGGGAGAAAAATCTTGAGTTATGCCACTACACTTTTTGGCACTATCAAAGAAGATTTTGCAGTGATTTTAGAAAAAGACCCCGCAATTAATTCTAAAATTGAATTGTTTTTTAATTATCCCGGATTAATTGCTTTGGTGCATTATAGAATTGCACACAAACTTTATCATCAGGGCTTTAAAGTTGTAGCAAGAATCTTTATGGGAATCACGCAATGGCTTACAAATGTGGATATTCACCCTGCGTGTAAAATTGGACATAGAGTGTTTATTGACCACGGGCACGGCGTAGTGATTGGTGAGACGGCAGAAGTAGGCAATGAAGTCGTGATTTATCAAGGCGTAAGCCTTGGGGGAGTGAGTTTGGAACGCACTAAGCGACACCCCACGATTGAAGATTTTGTGATTATTGGAGCGGGAGCTAAGGTGCTAGGAAATATTGTCGTAGGGGCACATTCAAAAATTGGGGCAAATTCTGTTGTGATTCGTCCTGTTCCTCCTAATTCCACAGCAGTTGGAATCCCTGCAAAGACGATTATCAAAGGAATGAGCGATGACTTAAATAAGATTCCAGACATTCAATATCAGCTTTTTAATTATCTGCAAAAGCGTTTGGAATTGTTAGAATCTGTCGCACCCAAAAATATAGAATTTATAGAATCTCGCAAGAAACTAGAGACTTTGTATCAAGAGTTTTTAAAAGCAAAAGTTTAATCTCGCTAATGAGGATTTCACAGCTACACAATGAAAAGCCAAGACTTTTCTCGCAAGGACGATTAACAAACCAAGTTATTAGGAAACGCTGAAGCAATTTATAATGTGAAACCTTGCTCATTAAGATTCTATGAAAATAGAATCCAAAAAATAAAATTACAAAAGATTTGAAGTGAATTTTTAAAAATTAATAAATTTTATATATAATTTCAAAATTTTATTTTTAGAGGTGTGAAATAGACAACTTACTTATTATTATCTGTGTTTTGGCTATGGCAGTAGTTTCTGGAATTATTTTAAATAAACTCAAAATTCCCGCGATTATTGGCTACATTGTTACAGGAACACTGACGGCTTATATTTTTGGATTTCGCGTTGAGGATTCTGTGGATTTAAACGAAGCTGCGGAGCTTGGAATCGTGTTTTTGATGTTTATGATAGGACTTGATTTTAGCTTCAAAAAAATCACACAGATGAAGCAAGAGGTTTTGCTCTTTGGCGGGTTGCAAATTGGAATCTCTATAGCCGTATTTTATGCTATTTGTCATTATCTGATAGGATTCAATCTTGACACTTCTATTATTTTGGCAAGTGCGGTGAGTTTGTCCTCTACGGCAATCGTTTTAAAAAGTCTCAACGAAACAAATCAAACCAAAACTCCTTATGGAATGGCAGCAGTAGGCATTTTAGTTTTTCAAGATATTGCGGTGATTCCCATTTTGCTAATGATTAAACTTTTGAGCAATCAAGATTTAAGTATGAGTGAAATGCTGTTAAGCACAGGCGTTTCTGCGGTAATTGTTTTATTGCTTTTGATGTTGCCCGGGAGATTCCTTGCGCGTATCGTATTGCGCTCAAGTGCCAAGATGAAAACAGATGAAATTTTTGTCGGGACGGTGTTTTTAATAGTGCTAGGTTCAGCATATCTTAGTAAATACTTTGGCTTCTCTCTCTCACTTGGAGCATTTTTAGCAGGAATGCTTGTCTCTAATTCACCCTTTAAACATCAAGTAGCAAGCGTTTTAGTGTATTTTCGTGATTTGCTTTTAGGAGTTTTTTTTATCACGATTGGTATGCAAGTAGATGCAATTTTCTTGGCAAAATATTTTATCGTTGTTCTCTTGCTTGTTGCTTTGATGTTACTGATTAAAACCTTGATTATGTTCGCATTTTTAAGCCTCTTAAGAAAGGCAAAAGTTGCAATGCGCATTGCTCTTTCTCTCTCGCAAATTGGAGAATTTTCTTTCGCTATTTTCTTACTTGCTAGCCAACATAAGATTTTAAATTTAGGATTAGATGGCGGAATTTTGAATGGGATTTTTGGAAGTGAGTTTGTCGCTTCTATTACTCCAAACGAAATTTATCAATTCTTAACCTTAATGGTAATTTTCTCAATGATTGCGACACCTTTTATCTTGGATAGATTAGATTTGTGTGTTAAATTTGCTCTAAAAATTTTTAGGATTCCGCTTAAGATTGCAAAAATTGGTAGCAAGGTTGGACTTAATCAAAAATCGCAGACAGAGCATTCCTATGAAGTTGTGATTTGCGGATATGGAGCTTTGGGCAAAAAAGTATTAGAGTTTTTTAGTGGTTGTGATGTTACAACACTTGTGGTGGATTCCAATTATGAACGCGTAGAAGAGGGAATCAAAAAGGGTTGCAATATTGTGTATGGCAATATCACGGATAAAATGATTTTTAGAGAAATTGGAATCCAAAAAACAAAAGTTGTCATCTTATGTGTAGAATCTCCTTTAGCAATTGAAAAGGCTTGTCGGCATATTATGGATATTTCACATCTTGTAAGAGTAATTGCCCAAACCGATGAGGAGACAATAGAGGCAGACTTAAGAGGAATTGGACTTTATGCAGTCATTAATGGCAGTCGCGAGATTGCAGAAATATTGGCAAATTCTGCCTTAGAAGCTATTAAAGAATCTAAAGAAATGGGAATCAATAGGGAAGAGGAGAACCAATAGACAATGAAATCTTATCCTGAAAATTTTGCAAAACTTGTAGAATCTTTAGAGAAACTTCCAAGTATTGGCAGAAAATCTGCTACGCGTTTAGCATATTTTTTGGCATTTGAGGATAAGTTTAGCGCGTTAAGTTTGGCGCATAATATTGAATGCTGTGTCCAACAACTACGAATTTGCGAGGAATGTGGTGGAATCTCCAATGATTTTTTATGCTCTATTTGTAGTGATAATATGCGCAATAATGGCGAATTGTGCATTGTTGCGAATCCTAGAGAGATTTTTTTGTTAGAGGAGAGTGGAGAGTTTTTGGGTAAATATTTTGTAATAGAAAGTCTTGAGAAATTGGATTTGAAACATTTAGAGAAAATCATACAAAAAAATCATACAAAAGAGATAATTTTTGCTTTTAGCCCAACTTTGGGCAATGAAAGTGTGATGTTGTATTTGGAGGATAAATTAGAATATTTGGGATTGCAATTTACCAAAATTGCACAAGGTATTCCTACAGGCGTGAGTTTAGAAAATATTGACCAGCTCTCAATTATTCGCGCCTTACAATCCCGAGTCAAAATTTAGGATTTTTAAAAGGAGAAATTTTGACAGAAATTGTGAATAATTTACATCTTTATATCATTGCGATTGGAGCTATTCTATTTATTAGTGTTTATGCGAGTAAAGTTTCAGAAAAAATTGGATTTCCTCTATTGCTTATATTCTTGATTTTAGGAATGCTGTTAGGAAGTGAGGGGATTGTTGGAATCAAATTTGACAATGCACTTTTAGCACAAGCGGTTGGTTCGGTTTCACTGATTTTTATTCTTTATAGCGGGGGATTGGATACGCATTGGGGACAGATTAAGCCAGTGGTTGTTAGCGGGGTAATGTTGGCAACATTTGGGGTTTTGATTACAGCAGTGATTTTGGCTTGCTTTATTTACTTGATGTTGGATATTACGATTTTAGAAGCCTTGCTACTAGGCTCTATCATCTCTTCTACCGACGCTGCAGCAGTGTTTATGATTTTTCGCTCACATCAAATCAGGCTTAAGCACAATATTAAGCCACTTTTGGAATTGGAATCCGGCAGTAATGACCCTATGGCAATTTTTTTAACGATTACAATCTTGCAATTAATCGTAATGCACAATGTAACTTCTGTTGCAGAATGGATTGTGCAGTTTGTAGCACAATTTGCGATTGGAGGAGCGATAGGCTTGCTTTGTGGTTATATTTTTCCAAAGATTTGTGAGCGATTAAATATTTCTCAACCCGGTCTTTATCCTTTGATTAGCATTGCGTGGCTTTTTATGATTTTTGGGCTTTCTGTAACTCTTAATGGAAATGGTTATTTAAGCATTTATATTGCAGGGATTCTAACAAACAAATTCGCCTTTCCTTACAAATCTCATATTATTGCATTCCACGACGCGATTGCGTGGATGATGCAAATCCTTGTGTTTTTGGTGCTTGGATTGCTTGTTTTTCCTTCGCAGCTCCCAGAAATTGCGCTTCCAGCCTTGTGCTTGGTTTTGGTATTGATGTTTGTCGCACGTCCTGTGAGTGTATTTGTGTCTTTGGCAAACAGCAAATATAACAAAAATGAAAAAGCATTCATTTCGTGGGTTGGTTTGCGTGGAGCAGTGCCGATTATTCTTGCAACTTATCCTTTTGTGTATGAGTTGGAACAATCACAATTAATTTTTAATATAGTCTTTTTTATGGTGCTTGTGTCTGTATTGGTGCAGGGAACGACTTTGGGATTTGCTGCACGACATTTGGGTATCGTAGAAGAGGACGAAAAAGATTAGATTATAACATAAAAGCAGAAAATACATTTTTTTGTAATTCCATAGAATCTTTTGCTTTTAACCGACATTATAGATTTGCAAATGTAGGTAAATTTTCTATATGCAAATACACAATCTAAAATTACGCAAGAATAATTCCTCGCCTCCTTATTGTAGCAAAAATTTAGATTATTACTTAAAAATTAAATTTAATTTTAAAATTTAAGTTTAAATTTTGTAAAATTTCTTTTGGAATTTCAAATAAGGAGACAGAATGAATAAAATTTACAAAGTTGAGATTATTACGCGTTCGGAGAAACTAAATATTTTGAAAGATTCTTTGGCTCAAAAAGGTATCAAGGGAATGACTGTGAGTAATGTAATGGGTGCAGGAAATCAAAAAGGTAAAACGGAAATCTATCGCGGTAATGAAACGACGATTGATTTGTTGCCAAAAATTCGCATAGAAATCATCACCAAAGAAAGCCTGCTTCAAGCAATTATTGAGGTGGCAAAAACGACTTTAAAAACAGGGAGCGCAGGGGACGGCAAGATTATTATTTTGCCTGTTAGCAATGTGATTAGGATTCGCACAGGTCAAGAGGGAGAAGATGCAATTTAATGTCCAATCTTAAGACGCAGTGAAAGGAATACAATGAAAGCAATCTTATTATTTTTCGGTTTATATGGCTTTGTCTTTGGTGCAGATTCCGAAGTTTCTGCTGTGGATACTTTGTTTTTGATAGGGTGTTCGGGGTTGGTGCTATTGATGACGCCGGCACTTGGAATGTTTTATGGTGGAATGGTGAATCGCGGCAATGTCTTGAGCACAATGATAAATTGTGTGGTGTTTTTTGCGCTAATTTGCATTCAATGGGTTATTTTGGGCTATACTCTTGCGTTTGGAGATGATATAGGGCAGTTGATTGGAAATCTAAATCATCTTTTTTTGGGCAATATCCAAGATTCTACGATTGGTTTAGTTTCTGAAAATCTTTTTGTATTTTTTCAAATGCTTTTTGCTGTGATTGGCGCGGCGATTATCACGGGTTCATTTGTAGAGCGTATGCGCTTTGGAGTGTTGCTGATTTTTATCCTTTGTTGGAGTACTTTAGTTTATGATGTTTTGGCGCATTGGGTATGGGGTGGAGGTTGGCTTATGAAGATTGGCTCTCTTGATTTTGCAGGTGGCGGTGTAGTGCATATTGCAGCAGGTGTAGCGGGGCTTGTAGGCTGTTTAATGCTTGGCAAACGCAAATTCAAAAAAGGAAT
>NZ_CATKCB010000143.1:0-2512 GCF_949747025.1 Helicobacter sp. UBA3407
TAAACGAAATATCATATTATGGATTGCAAAACTTGCATTTGCAATGACGCGCAAGGGTGCGAAAGCCTACTCCATTCTTGAGAGATGATGATATTTCAAAAAGGCTTTTTGCACCTTGTGGATTTTCAAAAGCACACTTAATGCTCCCCGTTTTCTCCTCCTTGCATAGAAAATCATCTCCCCCACAATCAGACAAAGCCCAAAAGCCTCATCAGGGATTCCATTTGCACTTTGCAACACCTTCAAATCCTCTTGCGGATTGGCTATCAATGAGCGGATTTTAAAAATACCAAATAGGCTTTTATAGTGTTCCAAAGCCTCCGCTCCAAGCCCTGCTTGAATCAAATAATCCTGCGCTTTCTCTTTGCTTGCTAGCAATTCTTGCCCAAATGCAGGGGTTTTAGCCGCATAATCCCACCAAAGCGCACTGATATTTCTGCCCTTGCTATCCGCATAAGACTTTAGATATTTCCAAGGCTTTTCGCCGAAGTGTAGAATCTTGGGGCTTTTGAAGCTCTCTGTAAATTCTGCCCTTGTGTAGTTTAAGCGATTGGGATTCTCATCTTTGCAAATACAATAGCAAAAGCAAATCGTCTGAAAGTTATAGGCAAAAGGGAGTTTCAGCACTTTATCCTGCGGAATCGTAGCATTGAGTAAATCTTGGTCTGCTGCGGTAATATAAGTGCAGCAAGAGGCTAACTCCTCGCATTTTTTTTCTATTTTCTCTTTTCTGTATTCTTTGGCATTGAGGAGCAAAAATCCGGAATTAAAGTAATTTTCGTCAAAAAAATGAAGTTTTTTTTGCCCTTTTTGCACAAATTTAATCTTGCGGTTTTTCGTGCCACAATCCCCCACAGCAGCGACAATCTTATCACTTAAATCTAGCGCAAACAACTCCCTAATATCAAACAAGCATAGCATATCCGAATCCAGATAAAGGCATTTTTCAACTTCCCTATTCAAAAAAGCGTCCATTTTTAAACGATAATAAGGCAAATAATTGCTATGTGCCGCACCACACTTGGGAAATTGCTTAAAATCAAACTCTTGCATAATATGCACTTGGATTGTGCAAGGATAAATTTCAGTCAAGGACTTTTCAAGCCCCTTTAGCTTCTCCCTTGCTTGCTCACTCACAGAATCGCTTAAAATATGAAAAATATAACCCTCTTGCCTCTTGCTCAAGGATTCCACTTTAAGATTCCTAATTGCGCTATTATCCCCCATATTAGAGGATTGGCAAAGTCTTTCAAACCCCTTTGAAGTGTCGGTGTTTTGGACAATACTTGCAATCAAAACCGCAGTGTATGGAATATAATTTTCATCAGCACTAAAAACAATATGAAACATTCAAAAAACCTTTAAAATGGAGATTTAAGCAATCTGCTTTTAAGAATCTTTACTCTTTTTCTTTTGATTTTAAGCCCTAAACGACAGAAAAAGCCTTTGTTTATGCTCTTTTGCAAATCTAAATAATGAATTTTAAGGTTGCAAACTGCTATTCCAATGAATACATTATGACTTTTCAAAGGAATCTGTGGCAAATGCTTTAAAAAATTTATTGCAAAAAGCAAATTTTGCAAACATAAAGCAATTTTAGATAAATTCGTCTTTTCTTGAGTTGTTGAATTTTCATTGACATAATAAATATAAAGGGACTGGTTTAAAAGCCTGACTTTTTTGACATAGGATAAATAAGATACACTCACGATTGCGTCCTCTGCCATTAAAAGCCTCTCTTGAATATTTTTTAGATTTTCTTCAAAGTTTTGGATAAAAATTTCTGTTCTAAATGCCTTATTACACAGAGAGTTAATGAGATTGCTACCTCCATTATCAATCCACAATTTCTCAAATTCATCAAGATTTAAAGATAAATCCCGATTAAACCAAGAGTTTTCTTGATATTGTCTTTCTCCCTCTTGACGCTTAAATTGAAAAATACATAAATCTATCTCCTCTTGAAAGCTCAAAGCAACTTCTTCGCAAGCATTTTTCTCCAAAGTGTCATCAGAATCTAAAAACATTAGAATCTGCCCCCCCCCTCTATTAGCATATATTGCCCCTTTATTCCTACACACAAAGGGACCTAGATTGCTATCATTTTCTATCAAATGTATTCTCTCATCTGTTTGACAAAATTGCTTAACGATTTCTATGCTTTTATCCTCTGACTTATCATCTACAACAATGATTTCTATGTTAGAATAAGTTTGCTTTATACAGCTCTCCAATGCCCTTGCAATGAATTTTTCAGTATTGAATAGAGGAATAATAATAGAAATTTTCAATATCCTACCTCCAAATCACTCTTAAAATCAATCTCGCACCAACTGCCATTAATCTCCACCGCTTGTGCGCCACCGAATCTATCAATCAAGCCTTGCAAAAAGCTTGTCATATACATATTATCAAAATCTTTGCCATCATACATCGCATTTCTATCCAAACTATCATAGAATCCTAAAACTTGTGGCAAAAAGTGGTAAGAAAATTTAAAAAGCCCAATATA
>NZ_CATKCB010000144.1:0-9994 GCF_949747025.1 Helicobacter sp. UBA3407
GGTGCAGAAACAAGAAGTGCGAAATATCTAGCAGAAGTAGAGGGCGAAATGTTTGTAGAGATTCACCCCGATAAAGCTGCGGAGATGAATATCAAAAATGGTGATATGCTTTGGGTATATGGAACAATGGATACACGCATTTTAGTTCCTGCTAAACTTTCTACAAGAGTGGATTACAATAGCGTTTGGTTGCCACAAAATTTCTCGGGAATGGACCAAGGCAAATCAAGACTTGAAAATTATCCTGAAGGCACAAAACCTTATGCGATTGGAGAATCTGCTTGTATGGTTGCAAGCTATGGGTTTGATTACAATTCTGCTTGTCCGGAAACAAAATGTGGTTTGTGCCGCATAGAGAAAGCATAAGGAGTAGAAAATGAGTAATACAATTCCAAGCAATCTTGAGAATTTCTCAAGAATCAAATTTTATTGCGATACAAATCGTTGCATTGAATGCCACGGGTGTGATGTGGCTTGTAAAGAAGCACATCATTTACCTGTGGGTGTCAATCGCCGAAGAGTTGTTATGCTAAATGAGGGAGTCGTAGGCAAGGAGACTGCAGTTTCTATTGCTTGTATGCACTGCTCTGATGCACCTTGTGCGCAAGTGTGTCCAGTGGATTGTTTTTATATTCGTGCAGATGGAATCGTTTTGCACGATAAAAAAACTTGCATTGGCTGTGGATATTGTCTTTATGCGTGTCCTTTTGGCGCGCCACAATTTCCAAAAAATGGTGTGTTTGGCTCACGCGGAACAATGGATAAATGCACTTTCTGTGCAGGAGGTCCCGAAGAGACCAATAGTGAGGAAGAATATCATCTGTATGGACAAAACAGAATTGCTGAAGGTAAAGTGCCAATGTGTGCGAGTATGTGTTCTACGAAAGCTCTGCTTGCTGGAAGCAGCGAAGAAGTTTCAAACATTATCACACATCGTGCGACTGTGCGAGGAGAAAATATCCCCAACGCTGTGCCTAATGTGTGGAAAACGGCGTATGGCAACTAGGAGGATTCTATGAGAAATTTATTGAAATTCTTTAGAATCTTTATGTTGGTTTTATTTGTGGCAGGAGCTAGTCTTTCCTTTGGGGCAAACCCAAGTGTGCCACAAAAAGATGGTAAGCAATATGCAGAGGTGATTAGCGGAAATAATGCTTTGATTGCACCAAGTGATAGAGCAAATCCAAAAATCTATGGTGGTCCGGAAGTGGAGGCGATTAAAACTTGGGGGATTGATTCTCCCAATTCTTATGGTTTTGGTGAAATCTTTACGCTTTTGCAAGGACATTATTTTTCTGTTATTTTTGGGATTCTTATTATTCTAGTGCCTTTAGCCTTTTTGGGTCATTTTATGGTGATTGGACAAAAGAAATTCAATCACGGAAAGAAAATTCGCGTCTTTTCTAGTTACAATATTTTCGTGCATTGGTGTGCAGCAATCCCTTTTGTTGCTTTGTGCTTGACGGGCTTAGTTATGGTCTTTGGTGATAAGCTAGGTGGAGGAGGATTCGTTCGCTTTGCAAGAGATGTGCATGGAATCGCAACGATTGTTTTCGCAATCTTTGGTGTGTTGATGTTCTTAATGTGGTTTAAAAGTGCATTGCCTAGAGCTTATGATATTGATTGGCTTATGATTATGGGCGGATATTTAAGCAAAGAGAAGAAGCCAATTCCGGCAGGGAAGTTTAACGCAGGACAAAAAATGTGGTTTTGGGTTTGCACTTTGGGCGGATTTGCAATGGTGATTTCTGGCGCTTTTATGTTTTTTCAATTCAGCGATATTAATACTTTAAGAATGATGGCGTTAGCGCACAATTTTATCGGATTTTTAATTGTTGCTTTATTGATTACACATATTTATATGGCAGTCTTTGCGATTGAGGGAGCTTTACATTCAATCATTGATGGACATATGGGTGAAGAGGAAATTGCAATTTTGCATAGTTATTATTATAAAGAAATCAATGCGGCGTAATGGAATCCTATTATCAAGCGTTGAAAATTGAAAGAATCTCTCCTAGTGGGTTTGGGGGAGATTCTTTAGGATTTGTAGAAGATTGTGTGATTGCAGAGGAGCGCGTTGGCTTTTATCTCAATGGCAAAAAGCTACTTTCAGTTATGAGTATCCCAAAAGAACAAGATTGTCATATCGTTGGGTTTTTGATAAGTGAAGGTGTGATTAATGATGTATCACAGATTCGTCGTTTGGAGATTGCAAAAGACGGAAAATCTGTTGCAATAGAAGCAGAGATTGTAGAGGAGAATCTTAAGAATCTCTTTCGCGAGAAAACATTAACTTCTGGCTGTTGTGTAGGAGTTGCTGGGAACTTGGAGGGACATATTATAGAGCGGTTTGTGGAATCTGATAGGAAGATTTCGTGTAGTGAGCTTTTTGAGTGTTTGCAATGCTTTGAATCCCCAAGTGAAATGTTTGAGAAGACAGGCTGTGTGCATAAAGCAATGTTGGTTTTGCAGGATTCCACACTTATTTGTGAGGATATTGGGAGACACAATGCGATTGACAAAGTAATGGGAAAGGCGCGTTTGCAAGGGCTTGATACACGCAATGCGATTCTTTATGTGAGTGGAAGATTATCGCTTGAAATGGTGATTAAAGCAGTGATGCATAACATTCCTATTGTGATTTCTAAGGCTGCTGCTACTCTTATGGGAGTGAAAGCTGCGCAAGAGACAGGAGTAACGCTTGTGGGTTTTGCGCGTGGCAAAAGAGCAAATATCTATACGCATAGTGGGAGAATCACAGAGTAGGGAGACTTTGGGATTTTATAATTTGGCTGCTTTTGTGATTCTGCAAAAGAGGCAAAATGGACAATTCTAGGATTCTATCTAATTAAGCCTTTTTTAAAAATTAAGAAAACCGAATCGGAATTTCTGGATTTGCAAGCCAAGTAGGAGAATCCAAATCTTTTAAGATTCCTTGCTCTATTTTTTGACTTTCATTGAAACCCAAATCTTTCAAGCATTTGCGGTTAATGTAGCTAACCTCTATGGAGGTGCTAAAAAACAATCCTCTAGAATAAAAGATTTTGCCGTGATTATTAAAATGCAAATGAATGGGGCAGAAATGCTTATCTAAACGCCTAAGTTGTGTGATTCTTTGATGAAATCCACTTTTTTCTTCGGGATTGCAGCCGTGGAATTCAAAAATGACCTGCGCAAAGTTTTGCGCCAAAGTTTCTATATTGATATTTTCCAGCATTTCCCATTCTGCATTTTCAATATCAATTTGCAAAATATTCGCCTGTGTGGAATCTAGCTGATTGTCCTTGAGAAGTGTTTCCAATGTAATAGTAGAATCGCTATTATTTGTTGCAACGAATTTTTTGTGAAAAGTAATATTGGGGTGTGTGTAGGGTGAATGTGTGATACTTCCATCATATTCTATCACTAGATAGCCAATCTCCGCCATTTCTAAATCCCAAGGAGAATAATCGGAAACTCCTAGTGAAATTGCCTTTGCATTTTGCAAATAGGGGCTATTTGCCCCCCCCCCATTTTTAGAAGAGGGCGACACATCACATATCCTCCGTCATTTTCGCCACCGATTCTAACGAGTGCATTGCGTTGGATTTTAAGAGGACGTAGAATCGCTAAATATTCTTTGATTTTTGTATAAACTTGGGAGTTGTGGTTGATTCGGAGGTAGTTTCTATCTCTGTCTTGCAAAAGAAGTAACAAGGTTTGCTTGTCTTTTTTGTTGATTTTGGCATTTGTAATGCAATTGGACATTAGAATTTGATATTGAAGGAGATTGTTTTGCTTGACTTGTGAAATAAGAGTATTGAAAGATTCTTTTAATGAGGCAAAATCGTGTGATTCCATTTTGTTCCTTTGCAAGTTAAAGTTGTGATTATAGAGTAAAATCAAAAAATTTGATAGTTTTTGAAGTGTAAAGTAAAAATGGTGCGGAAAAGAGGACTTGAACCTCCATGCCTTGCGGCGCTAGATCCTAAGTCTAGTGCGTCTGCCAGTTTCGCCATTTCCGCTTAATTTCAAAAATAAAGCGCAATTCTACTGAAATATTCTTAAATATACTTTATATTTTAAGATTCTTAAGAGCTTTAAAATTTAATGTCTTTTTTGGAAATTGCATACTAATACAATGCAAACTCCCGTGTTGTCGGATTAGCACAGAACAATCAATGGGTATGACTTCGTGTTTTGGGCAAATGTTTTGCAGAATCTCTCTTGCAAGATTATCATTGGAATCTTGATAGGTGGGAAGTAAAATCCTCCCATTTAAAAATAAAAAGTTCGCATAAGTTGCGGGAAGTCGCTCATTATCAAAATACTTTGCGCCAACAAAAGGTAATTCAACGAGTTTGAAAGGCTCGCCTTTTAGGTCGCGCAATTTTTCCAACTCCTTTTTCATTGCAAGGAGCGCGGGATAATGTTCGTCATTTTTGTCCGCACAACCCACATAGACAATAGTTTTTTTATCTACAAAACGCGCAAGAGTATCAATATGGCTATCGGTGTCATCACCACTTAAATAGCCAGAGTTTAGCCATAGAATCTGTTGAATCCCTAGAGTTTTTTTGAGTTTTTTTTCAAGTTGTTTTTGTGTATAGGTTGGATTGCGGTTGTCCTCTAGCAAGCATTGTGTGTTGGTAAGCAAAATGCCAGCCCCGTTACTTTCTATGCTCCCACCCTCTAAAATTAAATTTTCTGTTTTAATGTTTTTTAAGATTCCAAGTTTAGCAAGTTCGCGTGTGATTTTGTTGTCAAAATTGGAAGCAAACTTCAATCCCCAACCATTAAATCCAAAATCAAGTACAATGTTTTGATTGTTTTTTGTAATCGTGATACCTCCAAAATCACGCGTCCAAGTATCGTTACTAGGAATCTCTACGCAATATAGACGAGAAAGAAGTTTTGGATTCCAGTCTTTTTTGGCAAAATAATTGTTTATGTAATCTTTGGTAGATGTTTTATTTTCACACACAAGCAGACAAGATTCTACCTGTAAAATTGGATAAATAATTTCGCAATATGTATTGCGCGCTTCGTCTAAATAAGGCTTCCAATCTGAATTTTTATGTGGAAAAGAGAGCAAGATTCCATCTTGTTTTTCCCATTCTGCAAAAATTTTTTTCATTTTCTATACTCTTTTTAAAAAAATTGACGATATTATTACATAAATTTTTGTCAAGGAGGACAATATGGCAATGAATATTTCTAGTAATTCTACAAAAAGTAGTTTTGAGTATGCAAACGATTTGCAAAATGCAATGAGTTCTAATCCGCTTAAAAAGGACGAAACTTCGGCGGAAGATAGAAATAAAAAGATACAAGAAGCGGCTTCAAACATTGATGCAAAGTCTTTGGTAACAGGTTATATTATGCAATTTCAAATGAATGTTACGATTTCAAGTGAGACAAATTTCTCTTCGCAAAATGGGCTTTTTGGTTCAAATACAAGTGCGATGAATGACCCTTTTAAACTAAGTGGGATTCTAAAAGGTTTGGATTTAAGTTCTATTGGCTATGATGGGAAGCCTATTCAAGAACTTACACAAGATGAAGCAAAAGCATTAATTGCAGAGGACGGATTTTTTGGTGTTGCAAAAACATCAGACAGAATCGCAGATTTTGTTTTAGCTGGTGCAGGAGATGATGTTGAGAAATTGAAAGCTGGTAGAGAGGGAATCATCAGAGGTTACAATCAAGCAGAAAAAGCTTGGGGTGGTAATTTGCCTGATATTAGCAAAGAAACTTTGGAAAAAGCTTTAGAAAAAGTAGATAAAAAATTAGCAAGCTTGGGTGTAAATGTTTTAGACCAAAACGCATAAACTAAGAGAATCTTTTGAGTGGGCTTATCTTAAGTATTGAAAGTAGTTGCGATGATAGTTCTATCGCACTCACTCAAATTGATTCTAAACTTTTAATCTTTCATCAAAAAATATCTCAAGAAAAACAACATTCTGCTTTTGGTGGCGTCGTTCCAGAGCTTGCAAGTCGCCTGCACGCAGAATCCTTACCTCTTATTTTAGAGAAAGTCAAGCCTTATTTTAAGGAAGTAAAAGCTATTGCCATTACCACAGAACCGGGTTTAAATGTAACTTTAATGGAAGGTTTAATAATGGCAAAAACTTTGGCTTTTTCATTAAATATTCCAATCATTGGTGTAAATCATTTAAAAGGGCATTTGTATTCTTTGTTCTTAGAATCTGAAGCAGTTTTTCCTCTAGGAGTTTTGCTTGTTTCGGGAGGACATACACTATTGCTTGAAGCACAGGGATTCCACGATATTAGCATTTGCGCACAAAGCCTAGATGATAGTTTTGGTGAAAGTTTTGATAAGGTAGCAAAAATGCTCTTGCTTGGTTATCCCGGCGGACCAATCGTGGAATCTTATGCGAAACAGGGAAAGAGTGATATTTATAATTTTCCTATTCCATTGCGTAGCAAGAAGCAATATGCCTTTAGTTTTTCAGGATTAAAAAATGCGGTAAGAATGCAAATTGAAAGGGAAAAGGAATCCAAAGGGATTTTAAGTGAGGAATTTAAAACAAACCTCTGTGCTAGCTTCCAAAAATCTGCCATAACGCACTTGATGCAAAAATGTAAAATATTTTTTGAGCAGAATCGTTCCAACTCTCATCAATGGAAGCATTTTGGAGTCGTAGGTGGAGCAAGTGCCAATCTTGCTTTAAGGGAACAAATAGAAAAGATGTGCAGGGATTATGGTGTTACATTATTGCTTTCTCCTTTGGAATTTTGTTCGGATAATGCCGCAATGATTGGACGCGTGGCAATAGAATCTTATCAACTTGAAGAATTTGATACCATTTATTCTCTGCAAACTCGCCCAAGAATTGAAGCATTTTAATCTAAAATTTAGTTTCGTTATTTAATAATAAAAACTCAATTAATTTTTTAAGGAAATAAAATGGTAACTTTTAAAGGTAACGCAGTAACACTTGCGGGTAAAGCAGTTCAAGTTGGAGATAAAGCACCAAAGGTTGATTTGGTAGCAGGAGATTTAAGTGTCAAAAGCGTAGGTGGAGCAAGTGGTAAATACCAAATTATCAATGTTGTACCTTCTTTGGATACAGGAGTTTGCGCAACACAAACAAGAAAATTTAATGAAAAAGCAGCAAATATTCCTAATACACAAGTTTTTGTTGTTTCTCTTGACCTTCCTTTTGCTCAAGGCAGATTTTGTTCTACTGAAGGAATTGAAAATGTAATTGCATTGAGTGATTTTAGAAATAAGGATTTTGGAGATTCTTATGGCGTGATTCTAGCAGGTTCTCCATTAGAGGGCTTACTAACACGCGCAGTATTTGTTGTCAATCCTGATGGACAAATCGTGCATAAAGAAATTGTAAGTGAAATTACAAGCGAGCCAGATTACGAAGCTGCATTAAAAGCTGTAAAATAATTTTTTGGGAGTTTAGTCGTGTTGTTGTATTTGCATGGGTTTCGTAGTGTTGGATTATGTTACAAAGGGAAACAAATCATCACTTTTGCGCCCGATGCACTCACGCCTAATCTCTCCTATGTGCCAACTTTGGCAATTGCTCTTGCGGAATCTTTGATTGCAGAATATTCCAAGACACACAAAATTTGCTTGATTGGAAGTTCGCTTGGAGGTTACTATGCAACATTTTTGGCGCAGAAATATCACCTTAAAGCCGTTTTGGTTAATCCTGTGATAGATGCTTATAAGACTTTATTGCCAGCAATTGGGCGCGTCAATGTTCCATATCAAAAGACTTCCTTTTTTTGGAGTTTGAATTTGGTAGAAAGTTTGAAGCAATATTTTGTGGATTCTATTACTCCAGAGTTATATTGTGTGCTTTTGCAAAAGGGCGACCAAGTGCTTGATTACAGAATCGCAGCACATAAATTTAAGGATTCTAAACTGATTATTCAAGAGGGTGGCTCACATCATTTTGATAATTTTATGTCTCAAAAAGACACAATTTTAAAATGGGCAGAAGAGAATTAAGTCCAACAATCTCCAAATAAAAGCTAGTTAATCCATCTTTTATCCCACCACTTTTTATGAAATTTCTAATTTTATAAAATGATAATCAATTTTAATATTGTTTTAACTTTCTAAAAGTTACAATATCCTAGATTAAAATTTGAAAATTAGGTGGAGATATTGAAATGACAATTAATGCACTCAAAGATGGAGAATATGGAGTGATTACGCATTTGGGCGTAGATGGGCAATTAAGGGATAGACTCTTTAGTTTTGGAATCTCTAAAGCAAAACAAATCAAAAAGCTTGAAACTTCTCTTGGTGGTTCTACAATTTTGGTTGAGTTAGATAGGAATTGTATCGTTTTGCGCGCAGAAGAAGCAAATGCGATTGAAGTAGAAAGAGTGCGGGAGTAAATAATGGCTGAAACAAAACAAATCCGAATTGCTCTTGTTGGACAACCCAATGTTGGTAAAAGTTTGTTGATTAATGCGCTTTGTCATTCCACGATGAAAGTAGGAAATTTTCCGGGTGTTACGGTTGAAAAAGCTGAAGCAAGCACTTCATATAAAGGATATGTGTTACAAATTGTAGATTTGCCCGGCACTTATTCGCTTTATGGTTATTCAGAAGAAGAAAAAATCACAAAACATTTTGTGGAATCTAATGATTATGATTTGATTGTTAATGTGGCAGATTCTACAAATTTGGAGCGTAATTTACTCTTAAGTGCGCAGTTGCTTGAAATGCAAAAAAAGATGGTTTTAGTCCTTAATATGAGCGATGAGGCACGCAAGGAGGGGATAAAAATCAAGACAGAATCTTTAAGCGAATTGCTTGGGATTCCAAGTGTGCAAGTTTCTGCACATACAAAAGAAAATTTAGAATCTCTCTTAGATGTGATAGTGGCAACTTACGAAAAGGGACAAAATGCAAATAAGCGTATTTATAGCAATGCAATTGAGACAGAAATTTTGCATTTAGAGGAATTTATCAAAAATAAAAAAGATGTAAGCATAGAATCGCTTGGCTTAAGTGCGCGTCAAATTGCGATTTTGTTGCTAAAACAAGAGGAAAAAACCTTTCAAATTTTACATAAAAAACCTATTTGGATGGAATTATCTAAAAAACTGCAAGATTCTTTAAATAATTTATATACAATTTATGATACACCCTCTAATAAAGAAATTTTTTTGGAAGATTTAAACGCGTTCGTGCAGGGCTTGATAACGGAAACCGTGCATTATGAGGGTAAAGAAAAGCAAGGTTATACGCATAGTATTGATAAAATTTTGATTAACAAATATGCAGGGATTCCGATTTTTTTGTTTTTTATGTGGGTATTGTTTCAGCTTACCTTTACGCTTGGTGCGTTGCCAATGGATTTAATTGATAGCTTTTTTGGTTGGCTTGGAGAGTCAATCAAAGAGAATATTGAAAGTGAAAGCCTTGCTTCACTGCTTGCAGATGGAATCATTGGCGGTGTAGGAGCAGTCGTGTTGTTTTTGCCCAATATCGTGATTTTATTCTTTGGAATCGCATTGTTAGAGACAACGGGTTATATGTCTCGCGTTGCGTTTTTATTGGACGGATTTTTCCATAAATTTGGCTTGCACGGAAAAAGTTTTATTCCGCTTGTAACAGGATTTGGTTGTTCTGTGCCCGCCTTTATGGCAACGAGGACTTTGAAAAGCCGCAAAGATAGATTATTGACGCTTTTTATTATTAATTTTATGAGTTGTGGTGCAAGATTGCCTGTATATGTGCTTTTTGTTGGAGCATTTTTTCCAGCACAACAAGCAGGAAATTGGCTATTTGGAATCTATATTTTAGGCGCATTGTTGGGATTGGTAATGGCGAAGATTCTTCGCTTGACTGCTTTTAAAGGTCCAGATGAACCTTTTGTTATGGAGATGCCAAAATATCGTATGCCAAATTGGAGATTGGTATGGTTTGCGATTTATACTAAAGCAAAAATGTATCTTAAAAAGGCAGGGACTTTTATTTTGGCAGCCTCTGTTTTGATATGGTTTGCAA
>NZ_CATKCB010000145.1:0-1163 GCF_949747025.1 Helicobacter sp. UBA3407
GCTTTTTGTGAAATTTTCCTCAAATCCCGCATTGGCAAAACTCGCTAAACCCACTATCATCGCTGTATTCAAAATAGTTTTTTGCATTATTTGCATTCATATCCCTTATTTAAAAAATCAAAGCGGTATTATAGCATAAATTATTGTCAAAATGTAATTATCATTACACCCTCACACCCGATTTTACCGCTTGATGAGATTGTAAAATGATTGTATTTTCTCCTTGTAAAAATAACACAAACAAAGTGCGCAATCCGCAAAAATTTGTGCGGGTTCGGGCGAAAAGCTTTGTGCAACACACTCGCACCTTGCAAATCTAATCCTGTGAATAGAATCTTTTATAGAAAGGTGGGCTAGAGGTTGAAAATCTTAGCGATTATCCACCTTTTCTAACAATAAATCGTGGTGTAGTAAGCGATATTCTGCCATTTCTTGATATTTTGTCTTTGGGATTCCATAGTTTGCATAAGGGTCAATGCTGATTCCTCCACGTGGCAAAAATTTCCCCCACACTTCAAGATAGCGTGGCTGCAACAATTCTACCAAGTCTTTTAAGATTCTATTCACGCAATCCTCGTGGAATCCTCCGTGATTACGGAAGCTAAAAAGATAGAGTTTAAGCGATTTGGATTCTAGCATTTTTTTATCCGGGATATACGAAATATAAATCGTCGCAAAGTCCGGCTGCCCTGTAATGGGACAAAGGCTTGTAAATTCAGGGCAATTAAACTTGACAAAATAATCTCGCTCCTTGTGTTGATTGGCAAAAGTTTCTAAAAGATTCTTATCGTAGGCAAAAGTGTATTTTGTTGCATTGCCCAAATGCGTTAGGGATTCTTGGGGGTTTTGCTTCTTTGGCATTTATTTCCTTTTGTGAATTTTGTCGCAATTATACAAAAGAATCTTTGCGATTCCATTGTGAATTTACCCTTATCCGTCATTATGGATTTGCGCTAAAGCAGGTGAATTTGCTATGCGCAAATGCACACCACGATTTGCATTGCAAATCTTGCAAAAGCGAATCCTAAAAAAATGGAAGTTTTAGCACTCCGCTAATCACGATTGCATTCACAAGGTCAATAAAAAACGCCCCCACCAAAGGCACGACGATAAACGCCATATGGCTCATACCATAATGTTGGGTAACCGTTTGCATATTTGCC
>NZ_CATKCB010000146.1:0-11946 GCF_949747025.1 Helicobacter sp. UBA3407
AGTTGCAAAGAATCCTAGCTTAAAACTTCCTCCTTTAGAATCCTATACAGATTACAAACAAGCCTTAAAAGAAAAAGAATGCTTTACTTATAAATTAGGACTTGCTTTAATGCAAGCAGATAAGGGTTGGATTAAAGGGGGTTATTTAAGATTCTATTTTCTTGATGTGCCAAGACTAAGAAAAGAGTTTAGGGAGAAAAGAAAATGAGATTCCATAAGAGATTTTACTTTATGCAAGAGTATGGATTGCCACAAATTGCAAACAAATCTTTAAATATCAAACAAGTCTTGTGTTTGTTTGCTTCCCTCAAGTAAGCTGCTAAAATGCAAGATTTTGCAAGTATTTTCTAAAAGAGCAAAAAGCTTAGATAAAACCTGTAAATCACGATGATAAACATAAACTCCATAGCCACGAATCACCATAATTTTTTTGCCACTTTCTTTAAAATAGCGATTGATTTCTACATCGGCACGTTCATACCAACTATCAAAGTCTTTGGGGTTATAAACCTCTAATGTGTCAAGCATTTTGTAGCCAAAATAGTCTTTGGGAACGATTTTATTGTGCGTTAGAGTATAAGAAACGGTAAAAGGGGGCATTCCGTAGGCAATGTATTTTGCATTAGGAATGTTTTGATAGAGGAGAGAATGAATAAAAGCGTCCATACTCGCGTCATTCCAGCGGTAATCCCTTTTGTGATAAAGCATAATTAGGGATTCTTCATCTAAATCATCAAAAATCGCATCTTTTTTATTAATTAGAAAATGTCCCTCTTCTAGTTTCGTAGAGATTGAGCCGTGAAAGATTCCAAAGAAATTTTTACGAAACATAGAAAGGGAGATTGTTTTGAGATTCTGTAAAATCTTTTTGTCTAGCATATCCATTTGTTTTTCCTTTAAAAGAGTGCATTGGCTTGCGCAATAAAGTCTAGAGGATCCACTTGCGCTCCACGAATGAGAATCCCAAAATGCAAATGTGGCCCGCTTACGCGTCCTGTTGCTCCACTTAATGCAATTAAATCTCCTTTTTCTACAATCTGTCCTACTTCTACTTTGATTTCACTGCAATGATAATACATACTAAAGATTCCCTCCCCGTGGTCTAAAACCACAGAACCACCTGCTAGAAAGCGATGTTTGGCAATGACAACTTTGCCACGATTGCTTGCATAGATTTCTGTGCCAATTTTTGCTCTAAAGTCTGTGCCGCTATGGTAACTTTTGAGTTCATTGTTGAAGACGCGCGCACTTCCAAAAGGGCTTGTAATGACGCTTTGCATAGGATAGATAAAAGTAGAATTCCAAAGTCTTTCTTGGCTGTAATTGCTGTAAATTTTGTTTGCTTCTTCACGTTCTTTTTGGATTCTTTCTTGATTTTTGGGATTGGGTTTGACTTTGTTGGGGCTTGCTTGGATTTGCTCTTTGGTGTAGTTTCCCGCAATAATTTGGACAATAGAACCATTTTCTAATGTAATTGTAGAGGCGGGTGTGCGATAAGGGATAGACAGAATCGCTATTTTTTGGGATTTATCGCTAGGGTGTGGAATCCAAGTATAAGTTTTTTGGTTGATTTTGATAGGTTTTGGATTCGTCGCTGTGGTAGATAGAATAATTGTCTTACCATTTTCTACTTGAAAGGTTGAGGGAGTGGCAATGGAATCTTGCGCAAAAAATTGTGTGCCAAAAACAAAAAAAAACAGAACTAATAATTTTTGGAATATTGTATTAGTCGGCATATTGGAAACTCTCATTTAGGATTCTCCTTATAAAATTTAAAAGACTTATAGGATAACAGAGTTTTGCTTAAAAATCATATTAATCCTTGCCCTTGTGAGCGAAGCAATCCATAAATATAGAATCTTGCAAGGACAAATCCTTAATCTTGCATATCTTAAAAAATTCTATAATTGCGTATAAAATTTTAAGAAAGTTTAGTTTATTTTGTTAATTTAACTTGACAATAATAGACTAAAGTTATATAATTTCGCTTGAAATTTGAAAGAATAATTGCTAAAATTCAATTTTAAATATTCAAAAATCAAATTTAAGGAGCGAAAGTGCAAGAAGAGCAAAATGAAAATCAAACTTTTGACGATTCGCAAGAACATGACGAATCCCAAGAGGAAGTGGTGGCAAATGATGCGGATTCTAAAGAAGCATTACAATCGCAAATTAACGAGTTAAAAGAGCAATATGTGCGTGCTTACGCAGATTTTGAAAATACCAAAAAACGTTTGATTCGCGATAAAGACCAAGCCTTAGAATATGCGTATGAAAAAATCGCTAAAGATTTGCTTCCAAGTCTTGATACTCTTGAAATTGCATTAAAAACAATCCGTGATTCCAAAGAAAATAGCGAAAATCAAGAGGAAATTTTAAGAAAAATAGAGGAGGGCATTGCGCTGACTTTGGATAATTTGTTAAAAACATTGGCAAAACACGGGATTGAGCCTATCTTGACAGAAGGTGGGTTTGACCCGAATTTCCACGACGCAATTATGCAAGTGCAAAGCGATGCGCACGATTCGGGCGAGATTGTTGCAGAAATGCAAAAAGGTTATAAATATAAAGAAAGGGTTTTGCGTCCCTCTATGGTAAGTATTGCCAAGTAGAAAAACGTAAAATAAATTTAAAATCAAAGGATAAAAAATGGGAAAAGTATTAGGAATTGATTTAGGAACAACAAACTCTGCAATGGCGGTATTTGAAGGCAATGAGGCAAAAATTATCGCGAACAAAGAGGGTAAAAACACAACACCTTCTATTGTTGCATTTACAGATAAAGGTGAGGTTTTAGTTGGAGACCCTGCAAAGCGTCAGGCAATCACAAATCCAGAAAAAACTATTTATTCTATTAAAAGAATTATGGGATTAATGTTTAATGAGGACAAGGCGCAAGAAGCAAAAAAAAGACTTCCTTATAAAGTAGTAGATAGAAATGGTGCGTGTGCGATTGAGATTGCGGGGAAGGTTTATACTCCACAAGAAATTTCAGCAAAAATTTTAATGAAATTAAAAGCAGACGCAGAAAGCTATTTGGGCGAGGAAGTTACAGAGGCTGTTATCACCGTTCCAGCGTATTTTAATGACGCACAAAGAAAAGCGACAAAAGAAGCAGGAACGATTGCGGGATTGAATGTTTTAAGAATTATTAATGAGCCAACAAGTGCGGCGTTAGCGTATGGTTTGGATAAAAAGCATTCCGAAAACATTGTTGTTTATGATTTGGGCGGTGGGACATTTGATGTAACCGTGCTTGAAACAGGTGATAATGTCGTAGAGGTAAAGGCAACAGGTGGGGACGCATTCTTAGGTGGAGATGATTTTGATAATGCGGTGATTGATTGGGCAGCAGCAGAGTTTGAAAGCGAAAATGGAATCAATTTAAAAAGTGATGTAATGGCATTGCAAAGACTAAAAGAAGCAGCTGAAAATGCGAAAAAAGAGCTAAGTAGCGCACAAGAAACAGAAATTAACTTGCCTTTTATTACTGCGGATTCTAGCGGTCCAAAACACTTGGTAAAAAAACTCACACGTGCGAAGTTTGAAAGCCTTATTGAGCAATACATTAATCAAACAATTGACAAAATTGCCAATGTTATTAAAGATGCGGATTTGAGCAAAAGTGAAATCAATGAAGTCGTAATGGTGGGTGGTTCTACTAGAATCCCAAAAGTTCAAGAGAGAGTGAAAGACTTCATTGGAAAAGAATTGAATAAATCTGTCAATCCTGACGAAGTTGTTTCAATGGGTGCGGCAATTCAAGGAGGCGTGCTTAAAGGTGATGTGAAAGATGTCTTGTTGCTTGATGTTACGCCTTTGAGTTTGGGAATTGAAACATTGGGTGGCGTAATGACAAGAATTATTGAGCGCGGGACAACGATTCCAACAAAGAAAAATCAAGTTTTCTCCACCGCAGAGGACAATCAACCCGCAGTTACGATTCAAGTTTTACAAGGCGAGCGTGAATTAGCACGCGATAATAAAATGTTGGGAAATTTTGAGCTAAGTGGAATCCCAGCTGCTCCTCGTGGCGTGCCACAAATTGAAGTTACTTTTGACATTGACGCAAACGGAATCTTAACCGTGAGTGCAAAAGATAAAGCAACAGGTAAGGAACAAGAGATTAAAATCACAGGTTCTAGCGGATTATCCGATTCTGAAATTGAAAAAATGGTTAAAGACGCAGAGTTGAATAAAGAAGAGGATAAAAAGAAAAAAGAAATCATTGAAGTGCGCAATCAAGCCGATAGCCTCGTATATCAAAGCCAAAAAAGCCTAGATGAGATGAAAGATAAGATTGATGCAAGTGAAGCAGAGAGAATCCAAGCAGCAATTACTGCTTTGCAAGAAACACTTAAAAATGAGAATGCAACAAAAGAAGAAATTGAGGCAAAAGTCAAAGCCTTGACAGAGGCAAGCCATAAACTTGCAGAAGCAATGTATAAAAAAGACGAAAATGCGCAAGGCGGTGCGCAAAATAAAAAAGACGATGATGTGATTGATGCAGAAGTGGAATAGGAATCTTATAGGGGTGGAATCTCATCTTAGAGATTCCATTTGCAAATCCATAATCCTGCACGCCTGCGATTCTGTCCTCTCGTCATTGCGAGCGTAGCGAAGCAATCTAAAATATAAAACCTTAAATGTGAAATTTTGTTGTAAAATTGAATAACTTTGCTATAATATCAACTTATTTTTTCTAAAGGCTCTGTGATAACAAGTGTGGGGCATATCTCTATTTGGTTTAACAAAATCCTCTTTAAATTCCCGATTTACTTTCTCTCTTGACCCACAAGCAAGCTCTCTGAATTTTATCAAAAGCTAAATACTACTTTAAAAGAGTTTTTTAGAATCTCTACCTAAATTCGATTTATAGAATCTTTAATGTCCCAGAATCAAAGCTAGAAGACAAAGAATTTTTATTGACAAAAAATAGTGATTTGTATGCATTGTTGCCATTGGTGTTGTGTGCAGATGAGATTTCTAACGCAAAATCAACAAGACAGAGAATTAAAATTTATATTACTAGTAAGCTTGCTGCAAGGGATAAAATAGATATTAGTTTAGAAATGTTTGGATATACGCTTGATTAAGGTGCTAATACTTATTTCTTAAGAGGATTTGGATAAATTAAGATTAGATTCTGAAATCTACCAACGAACAAAAATATTTGCAAGAATTAATAAAAGAAGTAATGAATCAATCGGAATCTCATAGCTCACTTGCTTTAAGCAGGGTTTGGACATAAGGGTGTTTTGGGGATTTGAAAACCTCTTTTGTTGCCCCATATTCAAGCATTTTTCCTTCTTTTAATACCAAAACATTTTGGCATAAACTCGCAATTACGCTCAAATCGTGGCTAATGCAAAGATAGCTTAAATGATATTGCTTGCTAAGATTTAAAAGCAAAGTTAAAATTTGATTTTGTGTAGCGCGGTCTAATGCGCTTGTGGGTTCGTCCAAAATTAGCACTTTTGGGCGCAGAATCAAGCTTCTAGCGATACTAATTCTCTGTCTTTGCCCCCCGCTTAGTTCATTAGGATACCGCTCCAAATAGCTTTCCTCTAGCCCCACATCTGTGAGGCTTTGGATAATTTTTGCCCGAATCATTTGTGGAGTTTGATACGATTCTTTGTGTGCTTTAAGTCCCTCTTGTAAAATCTGAAAAACATTCATTTTGGGATTAAGAGAGCTAAAAGGGTCTTGAAAAATGATTTGAATCTTTTTTCTAAAATGGCGCAATTCTTTGCCCTTTAAAGCAAAGAATTTTTCACCTAAAAATTCCATTTCTCCTTGCACGATATTGGATTCAAGCAAGCGACAAAGTGCGTGGGCTAAGCTACTTTTGCCACTTCCTGATTCGCCAATAATTCCCAAACTTTCCCTTTCTCTTAGGCAAAAACTAAGAGGCTCTAAAGCGACAAAAGATTCTAAAGTCTTGCCCAAAAAACTTTTTTTTGTTGGATATTGGACACTTAGGTTTTTAACCTCTAAAAGTGTGTTTTGCTGATAAGATTCTTGATTGTAATGGAATCCCATTGATTGAATGAGCATTTGCGTATAAGGATTTTTTGGGGATTCAAAGATTTCTTTTATTGTTCCTCTTTCTACGATTCTGCCTTTTTGCAGCACAAGAAGTGAGGAGCAGAGTTTGGAAACGACAGCTAGATTATGGCTGATAAAAAGAATGCTAAGGTTTAATTTGGCTTGCAAATTTTTCAAAAGCTTGAGAATTTGAGCTTGTGTTGTGGAATCTAGCGCGGTAGTTGGTTCATCGGCAATCAGGATTTTAGGAGAGTTGGCAAGGGCAATAGCGATACAAATGCGTTGTCTTTGCCCCCCGCTTAGCTCATAAGGATAGGATTCTAAAATTTTTGGGCTAAGATGCACATTTTCAAGCAATTCCAAAATTTTCTGTTGCAAGGCTTGAGGCTTGATTTTTGGGTGATGAATGACAATCGCTTCGCTTAGTTGTTTTTTGATTTTTTGTAAAGGATTGAGTGCGCTTAGGGGTTCTTGGAAAATATAGCTGATTTCTTTGCCACGCAAAGCTTGCATTTGTGATTCTTTCCATTCAAGTAAATTTTGCCCCAAATAAAGAATCTCTCCGCTTTGTAATTCATAATTTTTAATTAATCGTAAAATCAAATGACTAAGGAGAGTTTTTCCACTCCCTGATTCTCCTACGATTCCTAAAGTTTCTCCTTTTTCTAGGTTAAAGTCAATGTTTTGTAAGCAGAATCCCTGCAAAGAGACTTGAAGCGAATGAACTTGCAAAAGATTCATTGTTCTTTTTCCTTGATGAGGATATTTTCACTCCTTAAGCAGTCTCGTAAGCCCTCTCCGATAAAGACGAGCAAACAAAGTAAAAAGCTTAAAGCAAAGAATCCACTTAACCCAAGCCAAGGGGCGTTGAGGTTGTTTTTGCCTTGAGAGAGGATTTCGCCCAAACTTGCACTTGGTGGAGGCAATCCAAGCCCCAAAAAGTCTAAGGAAGCTAGAGTAGTAATGCTCCCACAAAGAATAAAGGGTAAGTAGGTAATCGTCGCGACAAGCGCATTGGGTAAAATATGATAAAGCATAATGCGAAAATGGCTTACTCCTAGCATTTTGGCAGCTTTAATATAGTCAAGATTCCGCACTTTTAGAAATTCTGCGCGCACAAAAGGCACGAGAGCAATCCAAGAAAATAGCAAAATAACACATAAAATGCTCCAAAAGTTTGGCTCTAATAGGCTCGCAAAAATAATTAATACAAAAAGAATCGGCATTCCGCTCCAAATCTCAATTAAACGCTGCCCTAACAAGTCTATTTTGCCTCCAAAATACCCACAAATTGCCCCGATAAAAAGCCCGATAATAGAGCTAAAGAAAGTGAGAATTAAGCCAAATAAAATGGAAGTCTTTAGCCCATAAAGTAATCTTGCAAGCACATCTCGCCCCAAGTCATCTGTGCCTAAGGGGTTCTTGAGGCTTGGGGGTGAGGGAGAAGGGGTTGGTAAATCATAAATCACAGAATCATAAGCATAAGGAATGAGTGGCATAACAAAAAAACCTTTTTCGCGAATTTTGTCTTGCAAATAGGAATCATTGAAGTTTGCAATGCTTTCAAAATCTCCCCCAAAAGTCGTTTCGGGATAATCATGGAATAAAGGAAAATAGTTTGCTCCTGCATAACGCACAAAAAGCGGCTTGTCGTTCGCAATAAATTCTGCACTCATACAGATGATAAAAAGCACAGCAAAAATCCAAAGTGAAAAATATGCACGTTTGTTTTGTTTGAATGCTAGGAATCGTCTTTGATTTAGGATTCTTTTTTTCATCTTAAACCCGCTGGAAATTAATTCTTGGGTCTATGAATGTGTAGAGTAAATCACTGATTAATCCCACAATCAAGCCAAAAAGCGTAAAAAGATAAAGTGAGCCAAAGATGACAGGATAATCTCGCGTAATAATGGACTCATATCCTAAAAGTCCCAAGCCATCAAGCGAGAAAATGATTTCAATCAAAAGAGAACCACTAAGTAAGATTCCAAGCAACGCAGAGGGAATGGAAGCAATAATAATAAGCATTGCATTACGAAAAATATGACGATAAAGCACTTGAGATTCGTTTAAACCTTTGGCAAAAGCAAGCTGGACATATTGTTTGTGAATTTCCTCTAAAAAAGAATTTTTAGAAAGCAGAGTTAAAGTCGCAAAACCTCCAATACTAAGGGAGATAACAGGTAAAGTAATATGCCAAAAGTAATCTTTGATTTTGCCAAATAAACTTAAGTTTGCAAAATCATCTCCGATGATTCCGCGCAAGGGAAAGAGATTAAAATATGTTCCGCCCGCAAAAAAAATAATCAAGATGAGGGCAAATAAAAAGGTTGGAATCGCATTCCCGATAATGATGAGTGTGCTTGTAATGCTATCAAAAGTGCTTCCCTCTTTGAGTGCTTTTTGGATTCCTAGTGGAATAGAAATTAAATAAATTAATAAAGTGCTCCAAAGCCCTAGACTAATAGAAACGGGGAGTTTTTCTAAAAGTAAGTCAATGACAGCAGTATTCTTATAAAAACTACTACCAAATTCAAAACAAAGATAGTTTTTAAGCATTAAAATATATCGCTCTAAGAGGGGTTTATCAAAGCCATAAAGTGCGTTGATTTTGGCAATCATCTCTTCATCTAAGCCTTGATTTTTATAAACACTTGTAGGTTGCACTTCGCCTTGCCCTCCCACTCCTTCCAAACGTGCAATCATCTGTTCTACCGGACCACCTGGTGCTGCTTGAATGATGAAAAAGTTTAATGTCATAATTCCCAATAATGTAGGGATAATCAGTAAAAGTCTTTTGAAAATGTATTGTTTCAAATTTTCCCTTTTAGCGACGAAGGCTTGGATATTTCATCTGCAGTTTTTCTAGCTTGCTTGGATTGACCCACCAAGTTTCAAAGCCAACATTGTAAATTGGCGTAATTGCAGGGTGTTCTAAAAAATCCCAAAAAGCAACGCGGAATGTTTTGGTGTGAAAATGTGGAATCACATAATGTTCCCATAACAATACGCGGTCTAATGCGCGTGTGCTGTTGAGTAACTCTTGATAATCCTTTGCTTGAATGATTTTCGCAATCAAGGCATCTACGACTTCATTTTGAATCCCGATATAATTATAACTTCCTGCGGAATCTGCTGCCTTTGAACCCCAAAAAAATGCTTGTTCATTGCCAGGAGAGAGACTTTGAGGAAAAACGCTGACAATCATATCGTAATCAAATTGTCGCAGTTGGTTAATGTATTGACTGACATCTACAATGCGAATTTTCATCGTGATTCCTAGGGTTTGTAGATTTTTCTGAAAAGGAATTGCGACGCGTTCCATTGCGGGAGACACAAGCAATAATTCAAAAGTAAAAGGCTGCTCTTTTGTATTGGATTGCGTTGTAGGTGGATAAAGTTTGCCATTTTTGATGATAAAACCCGCATCTTTGAGTAAGGCTTGTGCTTTTTTGAGATTTTCGCGGTTGTTGCCATCGCCTTTGCTCTTAGGAAGGGAAAAACTTTGTGTAAAAACTTCTGGTGGAAGCTTGGAGCGATAAGGTTCTAAGATTGCTAATTCTGCGCCTAATGGAATCCCAACACTTGCAAATTCAGAATTATCAAAAAAACTTTTTGTGCGACTATATTGATTAAAAAAGAGATTCTTATTGCTCCATTCAAAATCAAATGCAAGCCCTAATGCCTCACGTACTCGCCTGTCTTTGAAAACATTTTTGCGCAAATTGAACACGAATCCTTGCATACCGCTTGGCAAGGAATGGAGTAATTCAATTTTTTGAATATCTTGGTTTTTTAGTGCAATTCCCTCATAGCCTACCGCCCAATTTTTTGCACTAGATTCTTCACGATAGTCGTATCTACCCGATTTAAAAGCTTCTAGGGCTACAGCGTCATCTTTGTAGTAATCAAAGGTAATTTTGTCAAAATTGAAATATCCCACACGCGTTTTGTGATTTTTAGCCCAATAATTGTCTATGCGCCGATAAGTAACACTTCTTCCTGCTTCAAAAGATTCTATTTTATAAGGTCCGCTTCCTAATGGAAGTTTGAGCGGATTTTCGCTTAAAATGGTATTTTCGTAGTAGTGTTTGGGCAAAATCGGCAAATCCCCAAGAATTAAGGCTAATTCGCGATTGTTGGGATTGTGAAAATTAAAACGCACGGTGTATTTATCTACAACAATGACTTCTTTAACATCTGCATAATATCGCACCATTGAGGGATTTTCTCCCCTTGCGATGGTGTTGAAACTAAACTCCACATCAAAGGCGGTAACTTCTTTGCCGTTGTTAAAATGTGCATTTTCATCTAAATGAAAAATGACAAAAGTGTTGTCTTCTGCTCTTTGAACTTGTTTCGCTACAAGCCCATATTGACTGCTTGGCTCATCAAAAGAGCGCACCATTAAGGTATCATAAAGGAGCGAAAGCCCTTTTGCACTTGTTCCCTTAAGTAAAAAATCATAAAAACTATCATAACTTCCAAGGGCATATTGTTTAATGTGTCCTCCTTTGGGTGCGTTAGGATTGACATAATCAAAAGAAGTGAAATTTTTGTATTTTACTTCACCATTTGCACTAAAAGCGGAATCGCTGTAAGTTTGTGCTAGCAAATAAGAAAAGAGAAGGGAGCAAAGTAAAAAAATGCGCATAAGTTTCCTTATTGAAATTAAAATCAAATATTCTAGCAAATTAAAGTTAAGAATTCTTCACAATTTCTTTATATTTCTGTGATATATTTCAATTTTATTTTTTAAAAAGGAGTCTTAAAGATGACAAAACAATTTCGCAATATCCATATTTACCTTAGTTTATTTTTCTTGCCTTTGGCATTAATGTATGCGTTAAGTGGAATTTTGTATATTGCTGGGATTAATCAGGATTTTGGTGCAACAAAGCAAACTTATACTTTGGTGCAAAACATAGAAAAAGGGCAAGAAGTGCAGGCATTAGTAGAGTATCTTAAAAGCACGCAATTAAAAGTGCCAAGCAATTTGGAAGCCAAAATGAATAGCAAAAGTGGGGCATTAGAGATTGGGGGAGTGCATTATTCTGCAAGCATTAAACAAAATGCGGATTCCACTTGGAGTGTTACGACTATGGAGCGCAGTTTAATTGGCGATATGATTATGTTGCACAAGGCAAAAGCAAAATGGTATTTTGATATTCTTGCAATTGGTTTTGGTTTAACTTTGATTTTACTTTATATTTCTGGGTTAATGATTACTTTATTTAACATCAAGAAAAATCGTGGGATTCAAATCTTCACAATTCTAGCTGGAATCATTATCAGTGTAATAGTAGGTGCTCTGAGCGTGTGTTAATCCGCGCTATTCAAAGGTCAAAAGAATCTTACTGAATGAAGCTAACTACTTTCTTTTGAAAATATAATTAAATCTTAAGACATTTTAGTTTATTATTTTTTAACTTTAATATTATCTTTGGAGGTGCTGATATGGCGTGCTTTGTTGAATCTATTGTGGCTGCAGGTGTTTTAAGTGTGGTTAAAAGAAACATTTTAAAACAAGAAAAAGCAAATGAAAATGTACAAAAATATTCCCACAAAATTTCTTGGAGTAGAAAATTAAGTTGGCTTGTTAATATGCTTTTTGGAGGTGCTTTTTTGCTTTTTATTGAGCATATTTGGCATGGTGAGATTGTTGCTTATCCTCCTTTTTTGACTGCAATGAGTTCTCCAGAAGATACACAAGCAATGATTTATGAAATTTTGACGATTGGTAGTGCGCAAGTTGCATTGATTACTACGATTTGGATTGTGATGATTATTTGTGCGGATAAAATGTCCGCAAATCTTACTTCTAAAGCCCAAATGGTTTAAGGTTAATCCAATGTGTTTGTTGATGACCTTGTTCGCAGCAGTGATTGCAAGCATTTG
>NZ_CATKCB010000147.1:0-12920 GCF_949747025.1 Helicobacter sp. UBA3407
GCTCTTTTTCTACGAATAGAAGCATTACGAAATTTATCCAAAAATTCTTTAACCTTTTCGTTATCTTCTCCCTTGCGAGACTCTAAAATCTTTAACTCCATCTCTTTGTATTGTCGTTTTAGATGTTCGCGCAAAAAACCTATTCCAAAGACTGCACCAATTGCGATATGAGTAGAGCTTACAGGCATTCCCAATTCACTTGCAACCAACACAGTCAAAGCCGCACTCATTGCAATACAATAAGCACGCATCTGGTCTAATTCTGTAATTTCACTACCCACCGTGCGAATGAGTCTTGGTCCAAAAAGCGCAAGCCCAATAGAGATTCCAAGCCCACCAATCAACATAATCCAAAAGGGCACACTGATTTGGCTAGCGTCAAATGCAACTTTCAAAGCACTATTAATTGCCGCTAATGGTCCAACAGCATTTGCCACGTCATTTGCGCCGTGTGCAAAGCTCAAGAGTGCCACCGCAAAAATCAAAGGAAGAGTAAAAAGCTTGTTAATTTCTTCTTTTTTATTTTCTAGTCCCTCTAAAGCTTTCTTGATGATAGGTTTCACAACAAAATAGACTACAATAGCAATAAAAATGCTAATACCAAATGCGATTTGCGGCTCCAATTGAATGACATGCTTTAAACCTTTGTTGATTAGATATAAACTAAATGCCCAAGTCATAAAAGCTATCAAGTAAGGCACGATATTTTCCGCTGATGTTTTCTTGTTTTTTTTGTAGGTAATGGTATGTTTAATAAAAAACAATAGAATTGCGGCAATCACTCCACCCATTATAGGAGAAATTACCCAACTGCTTGCAATTTTACCGAGTGCAGTCCAATTCGCCACACCAAATCCACCTGCTGCGATTCCAGCTCCTAGAATTCCTCCAACAATAGCGTGTGTTGTAGAAACAGGCGCACCAATCACAGTGGCAATATTTAACCAAATTGCACCAGAAATTAATGCTGCGAGCATCAAAGTAACAAACTGACTAGAATCACCAATGGCATCTGCAGAAATAATCCCTTTACTTACCGTGCCGACGACTTCTCCACCCGCAATCAATGCTCCTAAAATCTCACATATTGCCGCAATAATAATTGCGCCTGTCATTGTCAAAGCTTTAGAACCAACAGCTGGTCCCATATTGTTTGCTACATCGTTTGCACCAATATTTAGTGCCATATATCCACCTACAATTGCTGCAAATCCTAGTAAAATCGGATTCGTAACGCTCTCCGCAAAAGCAACCATTACGATAATAGCAAGGACAAATACAAAGATTATGCTTACTTTTTGCAAACCCTCTTTGTTTATCTTGAACCCTTTATCAGGCTGTAAAAAACTCTCCATACACTCTCCTTAAAGAATATTGCAAAATTAACATATATCAATACTTTTTATAATTATAGCATAGTTTGACCTAACAAATTATTAATTTTAAACAAATTTTCAGAATCTTGCTTTTATTTTGTCTTGGTTTTTTGGGATTCTATTCTAGCATATTCTTCAACATTTCACTTATACGCTTACCATCTGCAACCTCTCCTAATGCCTTGCTTGCAACACCCATAATTTTTCCCATATCTTTTTTGGATTTTATTCCTAATTCATTCAAAATTTTCTCCAATGCTTTGCGCAAATCCTCATCATTGAATTGTTTTGGTAAATATTCCATAATCATTTGCATTTCAAAATTTTCTTTTTGATAGAGATCTTCTCGCCCTGCCTTTTGATAAGCTTCTGCTGCTTCTGCTCTTTGTTTATAAGCCTTTTTAAGAATCAAAATGACATCTTTATCCTCCAAAACTTTTCTTTCATCTACCTCAATTTGTTTGAGCGCACTACTCAGCATTCTAAGCGCATCACGTTTTTCTTTATGATTCTCTTTCATTGCGCTTTTAATATCATTTAAGATTCTTTCTTTGATTGCACTTGACATTCTTAAACCCTTTATTTTGGAATGAGCTTTGCTTAACTCTTTTAAAACTTTAGGATTATACCTAAAATTCACATAAGGAAATGCTATGAAATATAGAATCGTCTTTTTCCGTACTTTGTCGTTTATGTCCTATGTTATGATTGGATTATTGTTTGTAGGTTGTGCCACGACAGACCCACAAATCTCGTTTCGCCCCCCAGCCTATGTAGAAGAGCTACCACCAAAAGAAGAGGAAGATAATTTTGGCAATCCGGGAAGTATTTTTGGGCAAGGAGATAATTTGCTATTTTCTGACCGCCGCGCAATGCAACTTAATGATTTAGTAACCGTAATTATCAATCAAACAGCACAAGCAAGCTCTACTGCCAATAAGAATCTTAATGAAACTTCCAACTCCAATTTGACAGCACCTGGAATCACTTTTGGAGGACCAAGCAGTACCATTGCCAAGCTAACAGGCAAGCTAAACAATCTTACACAATTCGGCATTACAAGTGGCGACAATACTTCAGCTTATCAAGGAACAGGTTCTCAAAACAGACAAGAAACTTTTTCCACAACGATTGCAGCGCGTATTATCAAAGTAATGCAAAATGGCAACTATTTCATTGAAGGTAGCCGCGAAGTGTTGATTAATGGCGAAAAACAAATCATTCACTTAAGTGGCGTTGTGCGCCCGACAGATATTGCGCGCAATAACACCATAGAATCCCAATACATTGCCGACGCAAAAATTATGTATGATACACAAGGCGAGCTAAAGAAAAGCACAGAAAAAGGTTGGGGAACAAAACTTATTGAATCCATGTGGCCTTTTTAAGACAAATTTTGTCTTGATTTGCTAAAATACGCAAATTTATTTACAAAGGATTTGCGTGCAAACACAACATTTCATCGGAACACGTGGGGGACAAGACTTAGCATTTACCTTTAAAGATGCAGTTTTAAATCCTAATGCTGCATTTGGGGGGCTTTATACAGCCAAAAAATTACCAAAATTTGACGAAGATGTAATTAAAGAATTCAGTCAGCTAACTTATGAGGAATTAACACAAGAGATTTTTCATCGTTTAGGGCTTAATGTGCATAAAGAACTCTTAGAGGAAGCACTTAGCCTTTATGAAGATTTTGACAATTCTACCACTCCAGCACCCCTTTATTCTGTGCATCCTTATCTCAATATCCAAAAGCTTTATTGCGGACCTACGCGCGCCTTTAAAGATATGGCATTGCAACCATTTGGAGTTTTGTTTGGCGGTTTTTTAAGAGAATCCAAAAAAGAAACTGATTACCTTATTTTGGTAGCAACTAGTGGCGATACAGGACCTGCAACTTTGCAAAGCTTTGCCAACAAGCCGCAGATTAAAGTTGTCTGCATTTACCCAGAGGGTGGGACAAGTGAAGTGCAGCGACTACAAATGACGACTATTAATGCAGAAAACATAAAGGTTTTTGGCATTAAAGGAGATTTTGATGAGGCACAAACCTTGCTTAAAGATCTGCTTAAAGACCCAAGATTTAATGCGATTTTAAAATCCAAAAACATTGCTTTAAGTGCCGCAAATAGCGTCAATTTTGGTAGAATTGCATTTCAAATTATTTATCATGTTTATGCAAGCTTGCAAATCTTTAAAATCAATCATCAAAAAATTCATATTATCGTCCCAAGCGGTAACTTTGGTAATGCTTTGGGGGCATTTTATGCAAAACTAATGGGATTCCCAATTGAACGCATTTGGATTGCGTCTAATGCCAACAATGTTTTAACGGAGTTTATTAAAACAGGCGTTTATGACATTTCAGAAAAATCCTTGCAAAAAACCTATTCACCCGCAATGGACATTCTAAAAAGCTCCAACATTGAACGCGTATTATTTACTTTATTTGACGCACAACGCACAAGAGAGCTTATGGAATCACTAGAACAAAATGGTAAATATAGCCTAACCAAAGAAGAGCTTGCGTGGGTACAAACTTACTTTAGTGCCACAAGTTGTGATGATAATTACTGCCTCAATATAATGAAAACTTACGCCCAAAAAGGCTATATCCTAGACCCGCATACGGCTTGCGGATTCAAAGCATTTGAGGAAATCAAAGTTAAATTTCCAAACACTCCTTGTGTGCTTTGCTCCACTGCAGAATGGACAAAATTTGCTCCCACATTAGCTAAAGCACTAGATTTGGGAGATTTAAGCGACAAAGACGCGTTAGAGCAAATTTCTAAAGCCTATAAAATCAATATTCCAAAACAAATCTTTACACTCTTTAATCAACAAGAAGTTCATAAGGAGGTTTTCAGTAAAGAAGTTTTAGGTGAAAAAATTCTAGAATGGCTATAAGGAATCTTTAATGCTATATTTCTCTGATTTACTTTTAAAATTACAACAATTTTGGCGCGAACAAAATTGCCTCATTATCCAACCTTATGATATTCCCGCAGGTGCAGGCACTTTTCACCCAGCTACTATGCTTAGAAGTTTGGATTCTAAACCTTGGAGTGTAGCTTATGTTGCACCTTCTCGTCGTCCTACAGATGGACGCTATGGAGAGAATCCTAATCGCCTAGGCAGTTATTATCAATTTCAAGTGCTCATCAAGCCAAGCCCAAACAACATTCAAGAATTATATTTAAAAAGCTTAGAATATTTAGGCTTGAATCTCAAAAACCACGATGTGCGATTCGTAGAAGATAATTGGGAATCTCCAACGCTTGGGGCTTGGGGCTTAGGTTGGGAAGTTTGGCTAGATGGTATGGAAGTAACACAATTTACTTATTTTCAACAAGTTGGAGGGATTCCTTGCGACCCTGTGGCTGTTGAAATCACCTATGGAACAGAGAGATTGGCAATGTATCTACAAGGCATAGAAAATGTCTTTGAAATTGCTTGGAATGAAAATTATACCTATGCAGATGTGCATTTAGAGGGTGAATATGAATTTTCAAAATACAATTTTGAAGTCGCAGATACCGCAATGCTCTTTGAATTTTTTGCCAAAATGCAACAAGAGGGAAGCCGTGCGTTAGAAGCGGGATTACCTCTGCCTGCTTATGATTGCGCTATGCTTGCAAGCCATTTATTCAATGTATTAGACGCACGCAAAGCAATTTCTGCAACAGAGAGGCAAAATTATATTTTAAAAATCCGCGAACTCTCTAAATCTTGCGCAACTCTCTATAAAGAGCAAGAATCCTTGCGTCAAGAGCGTCTCAAACTTGCAAAGCAAAAATCCAATGAAACAGCATAATCTTGCTACCATTCTAAATTTTTTGGACACCTTAAGTCCTTTTGCCCTGCAAGAATCTTGGGATAATTCTGGATTGATTCTAGGCACACCACAACACAATTTTGAAAAAATTTATTTAAGCTTAGAAGTAACAGAATCTATATTAGAACAAATGGAGCGAGATTCTTTACTTATCACGCACCACCCATTGATTTTTAATCCACTTAAAACATTAGTTTTTGAGGATTACCCTGCTAAACTTTTACGATTAGCCATTTTAAAAAACATTCAGCTCGTTGCAATGCACACGAATTTCGATAAAACGCATTTTGGCAAATATATTGTCCAAGAGATTCTAAAAATCCAAGAATTTGAACAACAAGATTTTGTTGTTTATTTTCAATGGAGAGGCACTTTGGAATCTCTTTGTGCGCATATCAAAAACAAACTTTCTCTCAAACAACTAAAAATTACAGAATCACAGAATTTGCATTGCCAAAATATTGCTCTTGTTACAGGCAGTGGTGGGGGATTCGTGCGCCATCTTGCTAAGATAGATTGTCTCATTACGGGAGACATAAAATACCACGAGGCAATGGAAGCCATTATGCGCAATTTTCATCTTATAGATTGCGGACATTATGAATTAGAGCATTATTTTGGAAAAATTTTATTGCCTCTTTTGACAAATCAAGGCTATAAAGCTATAATTTTAGATTCGCAAAATCCCTTTAATTTTGTCTAAATTTTTAACCTTTGGAGCTATGATATGAACAAGCATTTAAGTCAATTAATTGAAATTGCAAATCTTGATAAAGAAATTGATTCTTTTGAGCCTCGCATTAAAGAAGCAAAAAAAGAACTCAATTGCATTGAGGAAGAAGAAGAATCCCTTAAGCACGAAGTGGAAGAACTTGAAAGTGCTTCACGTGATATTTCACTTTCTATTGCCAAAAATGAAAATCATTTGGAAGATCTATCGCTCAAACTAGAAGAAATCGCAAACAAAACTAAACTAATTAAAACAGAAAAAGAAAGTAAAGCCTTAAGCCTAGAAGAAGAATTAGCTAAAGAACAAATCACTTTTGCCAATGAAGAAATTGCTCGCTTAAATACATTGATAGAATCCAAAAAAGATTCTATTGATACTTTAAAAGAAAAAATCAATACTTTACAAATCCATCAGAAAGAAATTGCCCAAAAAGTAGAGGCAGAGGTTGAACAAGTTAAAGAAGAGCAGAAAAAAGTCTTTACTCAAAAAGAATTGCTTGTCAGTAAAATGGACCAAAAAATTATTTCATTCTATGAAAAAATACGCAAATGGGCAAAAAATACGAGTGTCGTGCCTATTACGCGCCAAGCGTGTGGCGGTTGTTTCATTCGCATTAATGACAAAATCTATTCTGATGTGATTCGTTCAGACGATATTATCACCTGCCCACATTGCGGTAGAATCCTTTATTTTCAAGAAGAAAACGCATAATAAAGAATGAAATGTTTTATCGGCATTTATTATTTTATGCTGTGTATTGCGCATTTTTGTGCTATACCTTTTTTATATTTTTTAAGCTTTAAACCAAAATATCGCTTTTCTCTTAAAAAACGTTTTTTTATTCCAGATTCTTTGTTTCCAGACGCAATGGGATTCAAAATCCATTGGCTGCACGCCTGTTCGTTTGGAGAAGTCAAATCTCTACAAGTCATCATAAAATCTCTTAGCAAACAACTTTCAAATAGCGAAAAAATTTTGCTCACTACGACGACACAAACAGGCTTTTATTTGGCATGCAAACTTTATCCGCAATGCCTTGTGCGTTATTTGCCTTTTGAGACTCTGATTCCCTTTTGGCTACACAAAATCACCCTTGCAAGTTTAACTTTAGTAGAAGCGGAGCTTTGGCTAATGCCCTTAGTATGCGCAAAATCAAAAGGAGCGCAAACTTTTTTGATTAATGCAAGAATTTCTCAACATTCCTTTCCAAGCTATCAAAAATTCCGATTCTTTTATCGCAGACTCTTTAGCCTCATTCATCAAATATTTTGCCAAACGCGTTTGGATAAAGAACGACTTGAAACATTAGGAGCTAAAAATATTAATGTTTTAGGGAATCTAAAGTTAGCTGAGATTCCACAGGTTACCACCCATTATTCTTGCCCCAAACAACCTTTATGGGTTATTGCTAGCACGCATCACAAGCACAATCAAAGTGAAGAAGTTTTGATTTTAGAAGCGATTTTGGAAGCTTTTTTCAAAAAAGAGGGTTTTATCCATTATACAGAATCCACTCCGCATTTTTTGTTTGCTCCCCGCCACCCAGAAAGGTGTTTGGAGGTAGAAAGGCAGTTAAATCAAATTTTGGATTCCTATGCTTTACCTCATCTCACTAAAACTTCAGAATTAGGGATACAAGAAGCTCTCAACACCCCCTTTATCCTATTGGATTCTTTAGGAGAACTCCATAATCTTTATGCGGTTGCGCAGGGGGTTATCTTAGGAGGAAGTTTTTTAAAAAGTATTGGGGGGCACAATCCAATAGAGCCTGCCTTTTTTCAAACCAAACTGATTAGCGGACCTTATATTTTTAACCAAAAAGCCCTATTTGCAAGCCTTCAAAACTATACTTTATGCAAGATTCAAAGCCTCTCCAAAGTTTTGCAAAAACACGAAATCCTAAAATCTGCAAAGATTACCAAGAAATTCAATTCCTCAAGCATTATTCAAGCCATTTTATCCACAAAGGATTCCTAGTGAAAAATCAAAAATCCCAAAAAATACAAACGCCTAAGCTAACCAAATCAAGCCCGCAAAGCAATCCCAAGATTCCAATCAATGCGCAAAAAGCTTATAAACTTTTAAGCCTACAAGAAAATATTTCTAATAACGAAGCTAAAAATCTTATTGATAGAGGACTTGTAAGCATTAATGGTAAAAAACTACGCATTGCACGCGCACTTCTTGCACCTCAAACAAAATTCAAAATTCAAACCCCCAATAAGATAATTGAAATTTTTAGAGATTCGCAAATCTTAGCCCTTGAAAAGCCTGCATTTTTAACGAGTGAGGAGATTGCTAGCTCTTATCCAGAATGGGTTTTACTCCATAGGCTAGACAAAGAAACGAGTGGCATTTTATTGCTTGTGAAAAATCAAAGCGCATTCCATATAAAAGCAAAAGAATCTTTCAAACAAATGCAAGTCAAAAAGCATTATATCGCCATTGTGGAGGGTATCATAGAGGAAGAATGCGAAATTACAGCCCCTCTACTCATCAAAAAAGGAAAATTTGCTAGAGTTACGATTGGCAAAAAAGGCGAGGGACACAAGGCAATCACACGAATTCGTCCTCTAGAAATTTCTGGCAAAAAAACCAAAATAGCCGTGGAGATTCAAACAGGCAAAACTCATCAAATCCGTGTGCATTTAGCACATCTTAAGCATCCGATTGTAGGCGATACATTTTATGGGGCAAAACCCGCTAATCGCATCTTGCTACACGCCGAATCCATTGCGCTTTTAGACTACAATTTCACTTGCCCTCCGCCAAAAGAATTTATTTTTATGGATAATGTATAAGATTCCGCAAGCCTAAATATTTAAAATTTATAAATTCAACTTGTATTTATAAATTTTTGATACAATTTCTCTTTAAAACATTATTCATTTATAATCAATTTAGGAACTCTTATGTATCAAACTTCCAATCATTCACTCGCAAATTCTCCTTTCTTGAGTACGCAAATAGAATCTTTTATCCAAAGACTAACCCAACAAGACAAATGCTTCACTTACGAATTTTCTGCTCCTGCTAGTTTTGACCTTGAGCCACTTTTTGACGCATTACATCAAGCACAATTTCTTAATAAACTAGACGCATTTATCTGCACAGATTCTCCTTTGGGCAAACTCAAACACAGCGCAATTTTGGCAAGTTTTAAGCTCCAAAACACCTTTAAGATTCCAAGCATTACAACAATTTCTATGCGAGATAAAAACACGCTTGCTTTACAAAGCGATATTTTAGGAATGAATAGCCTTGACTTACGGATGATTCTAGCATTGACAGGAGACCCTTTGCGGCTTGGCAACCAACCGCAAGCTAAAGGAGTTTTTGAGGGAAATAGCCTCTTGCTTCTTAGAATCATTGAAGCACTCAATCAACAAAGGGATATTAATGGCACTGCGCTAAGTGGCAATTCTAAGCCCATTTACCCTTTTTGTGTCTTAAACTCCTATGCAAACAAAAAAGAGAATCTTTACCGCAAAATGCAAGAAAAAATCCAAAATGGTGCGCAAGCTATTTTTACTCAACCTATTTATGACTTAAATATCGCGCAAGAACTCTTAGAATGGTGTGAAAAAATCAATGCACACAATGATACAAAATGCGCGTTAGTCTTTGGATTCTTTCCTATTTTTTCCTACAAAACTGCTTTATTTTTACATCATAAATTACCCGGCGTATTCGTCCCTATGGCTTTGCTTGAAGAGATGCAAAAAGCAAACAAACAAAATACAGAATCGCAAGTGGGATTAGAAAAAAGCCAAACATTGTTTTCAAATCTTTATCAATTGCACCAAAAATTTCACTTTATGAGTGCAAATAAACCCCATTTGATTGCAAAAATTATTTGCTAAAAGAGAAATAAAAATTATTCAAGTTTTTAGAGAGAATTTGCTACACTTTAATGTTTATTTTGACAAAAATATTATAAAAATTCTAAATTTTTAAGGTTTAAAATGTCTCAAATCACACAATCATTGAAAAATCAAAGAATAAAAACTTTTTTTTGCGAATGGTTAAATGGTTTTATATTGGTACTTTTAGTGAGCTTAGCAAGCTATTACACTGCATCTTTACCCTTTATGTCAAAACTCCATTTATCGCCCTTAATCATTGGTGTTGTGCTTGGAATCCTAGCTTCTCCTCTTTTTAGGCAAGCCCAAAAGACTTGCGACAAAGCAATCGTCTTTAGTGCCAAAAAGCTTCTAAGGCTTGGCATTATTCTTTATGGCTTTAATATAACACTGCAAAGTATTGTTTTTGTGGGCTTCAATGGAATCCTCTTAAGCCTTGTCGTTGTGGTTTTTATTCTTGCCATTGGTTATTTTATTGGTGTTAAACTTTTAAAACTAGACAAAGAAATCACTATTTTAGTGAGCGGGGGAAGCGCAATTTGTGGTGCGGCGGCAGTTTTAGCATTAGAATCCTCCTTAAAATCCGAACCATACAAAGGAATCATTGCCGTAGGAACGGTTGTTATTTTTGGGCTTGTAGGAATGTTCTTATATCCTCTCCTTTATGCTTTGGGATTCATTCCTCTAAGCTTAACGCAGGAGGGTTATTATATTGGACTAACCCTACATGAACTAGCAAATGTTGTAGGTGCTGGGGGAGCGATTGCGCAAGAAACACAAGAAATTGCCTTGATTGTAAAAATGATTCGTGTCTTATTGCTTGTTGCTGTCTTACTTATCATTCCTTATTTCTTTGCAGAAAGCCAAGAGGGAGGCAAAAGAAAATTACACATTCCTTGGTTTGCATTTTGGTTCTTGGGAGTCGTCCTTATACATTCGCTAATAGCCTTACCGACTGCAATTGTTTTTATCTTAAGATTTCTTTCGGGATTCTTTTTGGTTATGGCAATGAGCGCATTAGGACTTCAAGTAGATTTGAAAAAATTTCTTGAATTTGGTGGCAAGGCTTTTGTCTTGGCATTTATTTTGTTTGGGATTCTTACTTTTGGAGGATTCTTTCTTGTTTATTATTTTATTCCATAATTCAAAAATTAAGAGATAGTAATGGTTGATCGCCCATTATTTATTATTAGCGCAAGCCTCATTACGATTGGCATTATTTTTTCTTATTCTCTCTCCTCTTTTGCGATTCTATATTATGATTATGGAGAATTTCACTTTGTTTTGCGCCAGCTGATTGCCGGAATTCTTGGCATTATGTTAATGTGGGGAATCTCTCGTTGCAATCCTGATAATTTTATCCTGTGGTTTGGCTTTTCTTTATTTTTTGGCGGAATCTTTTTAATGTTTATTATGCATTTTTTACCTGAAAGTCTTGCAACAAGTGCCGGAGGAGCAAAGCGTTGGATTCGCTTGCCTTTCTTTTCTCTTGCGCCCGTAGAATTTTTTAAGATTGGATTTATTATTTTTTTAGCTTGGAGTTTCGCACGCAAATTCTCTTTATTGGAGCAAAAAACTCTAAAAGAGGAATTTATCACTTTCTTGCCTTATGTGGCAGTCTTTTTGATTGCAGTCTATTTAATTGCGATTTTGCAAAATGACTTGGGACAAATCGTGCTTTTGGGCGCAACTTTAGCCCTAATGATGACTTTTGCAGGCTCGTCTTTTAAGTTATTTCTTTATCTTTTAAGCGGAGCATTTGCACTTTTTATTCTTGTAATTATCACAAGCACACATCGTATTATGCGCATTAAAGCTTGGTGGGCTGGGACACAAGACTTAATCCTTTCCTTTTTCCCTCAATCCATTGCAAATTCCTTACGCGTTGAGAATCTACCTGAACCCTATCAGATTCAACATTCCCTTAACGCAATTGCAAATGGAGGAATCTTGGGCGAAGGCTTAGGAAATGGCTTAATTAAACTAGGATTCTTAAGTGAAGTGCATACCGATGTAATTCTAGCTGGAATTGCAGAAGAAATTGGTTTTGTGGGGTTGCTTTGCATTAGCTTGCTTTTTGTTGCACTTCTCTTTCGGATTCTTAAAATCGCGAATCGTTGCGAAAATACAATGTATTATTTATTTTGTTCTGGAGTCGCAGTTCTTTTAGGATTCTCCTTTTTAATCAATGCCTTTGGAATCTCTGGATTAATTCCTATTAAAGGAATTGCTGTTCCTTTTTTAAGCTATGGCGGAAGTTCAATTTTGGCTACAAGCATTATGATAGGTATGGTTCTTTCTATCAGCAAAAAAGCCAAAATGTCCTAAGTAAAAACGATAAATAAAAATGCCAAAACAATACGATAAAATTATTTCAAAACTACAAAAACGTCCTTTAAGCCACAATGAATTTTTATCACTACTTTCTGAAGTAGCAGGTTTGTTTGGAGAAAGTGCAAGCGAGCTTGAAATTATCAAAGGAAGTGGAATCCCGCTTGTATTTGCGCACGACAAAGTCTATTTTCGCCCTAGCCTAACCCCCATAAAATCAGAATCTTTTTGCATCATAGATATTGAAACAAATGGACACAATCCTTTGATTCATCGCCCCATTGAAATTGGAGCTATAAAGTTTCACAATGGAAAAATTATAGAAACTTTTGAATCGCTAATTTTTTGTGAGGAAATTCCTGAATATATCACAAAAATCACGGGCATTAATGCTCAAATGTTAAGCAATGCGCCAAAAATTACGAAAGTTTTAGAATCTTTCAAATTATTTTTAGGGGATTCTATCTTTGTCGCACATAATGTAAATTTTGATTACAATTTTCTAAGTCAATCTCTTGCCCATTATGGCTTTGGCTATCTTTATAACACTAAACTCTGCACCATTGAACTTGCCAAAAAAACCCTCCAAGCACCTCGCTATTCTTTAGGATTCTTAAATGAATTCCTCAACATTCATCATCAAAATCTTCATCGCGCATTTCAAGATACAAAAACTACATTGGAAGTCTTTAAAATTTGTTTGCAAAATATTCCTACAAATCTCTATACAAGCAAGGATTTGCTAGAATTTATCAAAACCTAAAAAGGAGCAAACTATGCCA
>NZ_CATKCB010000148.1:0-11362 GCF_949747025.1 Helicobacter sp. UBA3407
AGACAACCATTTATCTTTATGGGGATTTTTATACGCAGGGGATAGATTCACAAGGCGAGGAATCCTTAACGCAAATAAATTTTGGCAAAAATTCCTTGCTGTTAAACACTCATTATCTAAAAAGTAATATGATTCAAATATTGCTTTTTGCAAATTATCCTAATCAAGTAACTGCAAGTGGCGATATTGTGCGTATTTTGCAGTTGCATTAAGGAGTGAAAATGTGTGGAATTGCTGGAGCATTAAATTTTTCCAAGATTCCTTTAGAGGAGGTTTATTCCTTAATGCGCCATCGCGGACCTGATGATAAAGGGGTATTTGAAGCTAAGACGCAAGGAGGACTTTTACAATTTTTTCACGCACGCCTTAGTATTCAAGATTTAAGCACCCTTGCGCGTCAGCCAATGCAACGCGGGGACTTGTGTCTCCTCTTTAATGGAGAGATTTATAATCATCTACAATTGCGTGAGGGTTTAGACTTCGCTTTTCAAACGCATAGTGATACAGAAACTCTTTTGGGGCTTTGGACGCATTTTGGGGAAGCATTTTTGGAGCGTCTAGGTATGCTAGATGGAATGTTTGCCTTTGTTCTTTATGATGCAAAAAATCAAAAGCTTTATTTTGCGCGTGATAGAATGGGCAAAAAACCGCTTTTTTATTACAAGCAAGAATCTAAAATGGTTTTTGCAAGTGAGTTGAACACGATTTGTGGAATCTTGAAATTTTTTAAAATGCCTTTAGAAATAGAGGAGGAGGCGATAAAATTTTATTTAGAAAGCGGGTTTTTTTATCAAGACAGCACTCCTTATAAACAGGTTTTTGCGATTCCTAATGCGCATTATGGAATCTTGAATTTAAATACATTTCAATTAAGCATCAAGCCCTATTTTAAACTAGAGTCTTACTATCAGTTGCCCAAAATTACCAAAGAGCAAGAAGCACTTGAGCAATGTGAAAGCCTATTGAAACAAAGTATTGCGCGACGCATAGAGTCTTCTGATTTGGAAGTGGGAGCGTTTTTAAGTGGCGGGATTGATAGCTCTTTGATTGTGGCTTTGGCTTCACAAATGAAACCTGATTTACGCACCTTTACGATTCGTTTTGAGAATGCTGCGTTTGATGAATCGTATCTTGCGGAACGAACTGCGCACAAGTTTGGCACAAAGCATCAAAGTTTGACGATTAGCACAAATTTAATTCAAGATGTGCCAAAAATCCTACAAGCTTATGGACGTCCCTTTTTTGATAGTTCAGCAATTCCTAGTTTTTATGTGGCAAAAGCTGCAAAGGAGCATTTGAGTGTCGTATTAAATGGAGATGGAGCAGATGAGCTCTTTGGCGGTTATAGAAGATATGTCGGGCATTTGCTTTTGCCAAAGATTCTGCTTTTTAGCGCACTTGCAAGGAGATTGCCAAAGCCTAGCGTGAAACAATCCCTTTATAATTATTTTTATCGTCTTTTGCAAATGGCAGGAGCGTATAAGCAAAATTTTGGTGAATATTATTTGCGCTCTACCACAGATATTTTTGCAGGATTCCATTCTTTTAGGAGTGAGACATTCAATATTTTTCAAAGGGAAGTGGAATCAATGTTCAAGGGTGGATATTCTCCCCTTGCACAGATGTTGCTCTTGGACGCAAAAAATTTGCTTTTGTGTGATTTATTACCCAAAATGGATATTGCGACAATGGCGCATTCTTTGGAAGCGCGTTCACCTTTTCTGTCTAAGGAATTGGTGGAATTTGCGCCGACTTTAGAAGATAATTTAAAGGTGCGTGGTAAGACGACAAAATATTTGCTTAGGAAGCTAGCGCAAAAGTATTTAGATAAGAAAGTCGTTCAAGCTCCTAAAAGAGGCTTTGAAGTGCCGCTTAGTGCGTGGATAGAGGGAGAGCTAAAAGAGCTTGTTTTGGATACTTTGCAAGCACCCCAAATTGCACAAATATTTTTGCCTAAAAATAGGATAGAATCGCTTTGTAATGCGTCTTATAACTATCCTAGAGAAAAACGCGCAAAAATGCTATGGAGTTTGTTTGCGCTTGAAATTTGGAATCAAAAATTTAAGGAAAATTAATGGAATTAAATCAAGAAGACTTAGAGAGATACAACCGCAACATTTTATTAAGCGGAATCGGAGTAGAGGGGCAAACAAAACTTAAAAATTCCCATGTGCTTGTCATAGGAGCAGGTGGGCTTGGTTCTAGTGTGCTTTATTATCTAGCCGCAGCGGGAGTAGGAAATCTTGGCATTTGCGATGGCGATGTAGCGGATTTAAGCAATTTGCAAAGACAGATTTTGCATAATACACAGGATTTGGGCAAGAATAAGGCAGATTCTGCCTATGAGAAACTTAAAGCACTTAATCCTAGTTTGAATTTGCAAGTATTCAAAGAGCATCTGAATGTAGAAAATATCCAAGAGGTGATAAGGGGTTATGATTTGGTAGTTGAAGCCACAGATGCGTTTAGCTCCAAGTTTCTTATCAATGATGCGTGCGTGTTGTTTGGAAAAGTTTTGGTTCGCGCAAGTGCCTTGCATTTCAGCGGGCAGGTGATGAGCGTGAAGCCAAGAGTGAGTGCGTGTTATACTTGCTTGTTTGACGCCCCACCAAAGAGAGAAATGCCTACAGGGGCAAGTGTAGGGATTCTAGGAGCTGTGGCTGGGTTGTTTGGTGTGTTGGAAGCTACGGAGGTGATTAAGATTATTGCAGGTGTCGGAGAGCCGCTTTTTGACAAGCTGCTTACCTGCGATGTTCGTTCAATGGATTTTCGCAAAATTGCTATCAAACGCAATCCAAACTGTCGCGTTTGTGGAGAAAATGGAATCACAAAGCTTGAGAGTGCGTTGTATAAAAAGCCATAAATTAAGCTCATTTACACAAGGAGGCATTGCAATGGAATCACAAAGCTTTGGTGAGTTTATGCAAATGTGGCTTTATGGCGAGGAGGGTTATTATCGCAAAGTGCGTGTGGGTAAGACAGGAGACTTTTATACCAATGTGAGTGTAGGAAAGTTTTTTGGCTTTACTTTGGGGTTTTATTTGCAAGAGATTTTAAAGACGCAAAAGGGTAGAATCGCAATCATAGAAATTGGCAGTGAAAAAGGTGATTTAATCGCAGACATTGCAGAGTTTTTGCACTTAAAAGGGGAAGAAAATGTAGAATTTTGGACCTTAGAACCCTTAAACGAATTGCAAAGAATCCAAAAGGAGAATTTTCACCAAAGACTTAGAATGGAGTTGCAAACCGCAACAAAATTAGAAGATTTCAGTGGCTTAGAGGTTGCATTGTTTGTAAGCAATGAGCTTTTGGACGCTTTTGCTTGCGAGCTAGTTTTCAAAGGAGAAATGGCGTTTGTAGAGGGTGGGGAGTTGGTTTTTAAGGAAATTAATGCAGAAATTTTAGAGCTTGCAAAGGCTTTTAATGTGGAGATTGGAGAGATTCCGCTTGGCGCATTTGAGTTTGTAGAGAATCTTGCGCAAGTTGCACCCAAATGGTTGTTTTTGGGGTTTGATTATGGTGCGCTTATGGCTAGAAATACCTTTTCGCTACGACTTTATGCACAGCATCAAACGCAAAATTTCTTTCCAAATCCCGCTTCTAAGCTTTGCGATTCCACACTTTTAGGATTGTTTGGTAAAGCGGATTTGACTTATGATGTGAATTTTGCACTTTGGCGTGAGGCATTTTTGCGTATTGGTGGGAGGGAATGTTTCTTTTGTGTGCAGAATCGCGCACTTGTGGATATGGGATTGGATAAGATGTGCGAATGGTATATTGCGCATTTTGGGCTAGAGCATTATATGACGCAAAGCTCTAAAATCCGCACTTTGATTTCACCGGGAGCTTTGGGTGAGCGGTTCTTTGGAATGTGTTTTGCAAATTTTGAAATTTCTGCGCACAACAAAGCAATTTGAAACCTAGCCGATTAAGATTTCTGTATGCTAAATTATTGCACCGATAAATCAGCCTATAGCAATGAGTCCTAGAGTTTGACGATTTTTGCACCAAAACCTCCCGCTTTGGGTGGAGCGTCTGTGAAATCCATCACTTTTGGGTGGGATTTGAGAAAATCCCTCACAACTACCGAGAGTCTGCCTGTGCCAATTCCGTGATAAATCAAAACTTCGTCAAAGCCGGCAATGAGACTATTGGAGATAAACTCCTCTAGTTTTTCTATTGCTTCATCGGCTCTTAATCCGTGCAAATCAAGCACAACACTTGCATTTTGGGGAGCTTGAACTTGAATTTTGGTCTGTGGAGGCTTGGGTGCATTGCCATAAGGTTTAATCTCTCTTTTGGAAACTTCTATCTTGATTCCGTCCTCTAGCTCAATGCGCACCTTGTTCTTGTGTAAGCTCAAAATTGTTCCGTGATGATGACGATATTTGATAGATTCACCAACCTTAAAGGCTTGCATTGTTTGTGTGGGTTGCGATTCTTTAGAGTTTGTATTTTTAGCTGCATTTAAAAGCTTGTTTGCAAAGCTGATTTGGCGGTGGATTGCTTGTGGGGATTGCTCTTTGATTGCTGCTTTGGCAGCGTTGATTGCTTCTGTGTAAGAGGATTCTAATTCCTTTTGACGCTTTAAAAATGCTTGTTCTAAGGCTTCTTCTTTGTCCTTTAGATGGATAATTCTTTGCTCTAAGGTTGCGGTTTTTTGTTTGGCTTTTGCGATTTCACTTTGTAGCTTCATCTCTAACCTAGAGGAATTTTCAATCAGTGCATTGAGTTTTTCTTTGTCCTCGCCATAGAGAATCTTTGCTTCATTAACGAGAGATTTTGGGATTCCATAACGCAAGGCTGTTTCAAAGGCGTAAGATTTACCAATTGTTCCGCTTAGGAAGCTAAAGGTTGGCATTTCGCGCTTTTCATCAAAAAGTGCCGCAAGGAGTTGCACGCGAGAATCTCCAGCCATAAGAGCCGCTAACCTTTTGTGATGTGTCGTGATGATGATTTTGCTTCCTTTTTGCATAAGGTTTTCTAGTAGCACCTTAAAGAGGCTCGCGGCTTCATCACTATCCGTGCCAAGCTCTATTTCATCTACGCCGATTAATCCCTCTTTTTCCCTAAGGATTTTGCTAAATTGCAGCATTCTGCCACCAAAGGTTGAAATATCATTTTTGCTATTTTGTGGGTCTTCTAAAATAAGGTTTAAAGCTTTAAAATTGCCAATGCTAGATTTGTGTGCATTGATAGGAAGTGGGATTAAATGTTTTGCCAAAAAAGCCGCACTTAAAATAGATTTTAAAAGCATAGTTTTTCCGCCCGCATTGACGCCTGTTATCATCAAGATTTGTTCTTTAAATTCTAAGCTTACGGATTTGGGATTTTTTAAAGCAGGGTGGCGAAATTCATTCAAAATAATAGTTGAATCCGACTTGGGTGCTAAAAATTCCAAACTCTTGGCGCGAGCGAAATGCAATCTCGCTTGATAGTTATCAAAGCGGTCAAATTCTTTGTTGATGAAGTTTAAAAACAAGAGATGTTTGGTAAGTAAGCTAGAAATTTCGCGACAGAGATAGAAAATCTGCTCTTCTTTTTTGTTGTTTAGCTCATTATGCTTGTCTTTGAGATGGGCGATACTTTGAGGGAGAACATAGAAAAACCCAGATGCAGAGCGATTGAGAATCTGTCCTTTTAAAATATGATGGAATCCCGCCTTTAAAAGCAGGCATTCTTCCCCATTAATCAAATGGATTTGCCTATCTACAAGGTAGGGATTCAGCTTATTTTGATTAAGGATTTGGTTTAGGGTTTGCGAAGTTTCTCTTTTGATGCATTCAATTGCCGCATTGATAGAATCCAATTCTAGGTAAATTCCTTCTTTTAAATTGCCATTTTCCAAAAAGGACTTAGAAACTTCTAAGAGAGAATTAGGAATAAGAATTTGACTAAACCATTCGCCCAAGATTCCCTCGCATTTGAGGCTTTTTAGGTAATTAAAATAGCGGATAATTTTCACAAATTCAAAAATTTCTTCTAGCTTTAAAAACCCAAATTTTTTTAAAAGCGCAAGTTGTGATTCTAGGTTTTGGACAGGCTTTGGAGGCGTAAAATGTAGTGTTTCTAAGGCTTGAATATAGCGCAAGTGGATTTTGCTATCTCCTTGCAAAAACAATTCTTTTGGGCGAGCCAAAAAGCCCTCAAAGCTTTTTAGAAAGCCCTCCAAATCTAGTTGTTTAATGAGATTCTGCATTATTAAGCTTACAAGATTTAAGCGGAATCGTTTTGCGGTGATAATCGCTGTTTTCTTTCCCCATAAGCGTTAAAGTGCCACTAATGAAGTTAAAAGTCGTGCGATTGGTTTCAATATTTTGCGCACCAATTTGACAAACAAGATTTTTACCTTGCAAGAAAAGTTGTGCTAACTCATTGATTTTATCTTCTTTTTGGTCTTGAAAAAAGGTAAAGATTCCAATGCTTGTTGCAATCAATAGAAAGAAAATACCGATGTATATGCGCATTTTGCGGGTAATAAGATGAAATTTAGAAAGAATTTGTGCTAGAAATGCCAAAAGTGCAAGAAAGATAATAAAAAGAATCCAAAAACGCATTAGATTCCACCCCTAAGTGCATAAGTAAGATTACCCGCGTTGAAGCCTACAAGGATTCCATTATTTAGGCATTCTAGAGTTTGATTGTCTTTGATAAGCAAAAGTGTATCTCCCTTGCGCACAATAGAATCCACGAAAAGAGGTTGGTATTTCGCAAAAAGTGTTGGAAAGTCAATAGGAATCGCAGGCTCTCCTACTGCATAAACAGGTAAAATGATGAGCTTATCTACTCCTGCAAAACAATCCACAAAGCCTTGTAGATTATCTGCAATGCGTGAGTATTTATGGGGTTGCCAAATCGCAGTGAGAGGCTGAATATCGGTAAGCTCTTGGTATTTTTGTAAGGCTTTAATTGTGGTGGCAATTTCAGTTGGGTGGTGTGCATAATCATCAACAATTACGCACGGGCTGTGTGTAAGAATATCAAATCGCTTTTTGATTCCGCAATAGTTTTGAATATTTTTAGAAATTTCTTCAAGTGGTAGAATCTGCGCAGCGGCTAAAACCGCTAAAGACGCGTCAATCGCGATATGTTCTCCTAATCCATACACGCTAAACTCACCATAGTCTTTACCTTCGCATACAAGGTGGAATTGTGTTTTTGGGATTCCATTTTCTACAAAGTAAGAAATAGAGCGCAAATCCTGACTTGGATAAAACCGAATACAATGATTGCCCAAATCCTCCAAAGAACCCAAAAAGGAATCCTCTGCGTTGATAATGCAGAGTTTGGAAAGCTTTAGAAAATCCTTGTAGGCTTTGTGGAATTGTCTTAAGTCGTGTGCGTAAGTTTCCATATGCTCTGGTTCTGCATTGGTAACAATCGCGCAAAAAGGGTTACATTCTAAGAAGCTTTTGTCTGATTCGTCCGCTTCAAAGATGACACGATGACTTTTTAGGGCGCGCGTATTGGAGTGAAACTCTTTGCTTTCTGCGCCAATGAGTGCGCTTGCGTCTTTGAGAATCGCGCTTAAAATTGCTGTTGTCGTGCTTTTGCCGTGTGCTCCCGCGACAGCAAAAACTTCTTTGTTGCCCAAAATCATTTTTAACGACTCCTTGCGAGAAAGCACAGGGATTCCTTGTTTGTGTGCTTCTTGCACCTCTATGTTTTCAGGCTTGATAATTGCCGAGTGAATTACTAAGTCTTGCTTGCAAATTGCGTCTTTTGTGTGGGGAATGCTGACTTTGATTCCGATTTGCTTTAATTCTTTGGTTACGCAACCCTCTGTGATGTCTGAACCGCTAACTTCTGCACCTTGCGCACGCAAAAACTTTGCAAGCGCAGAGATTCCAATTCCACCAATCCCAATAAAATGGATTTTTTTGCCATTTAGAGCCACTTTTGCAACCTTAAAAGTGCATCTTTAAGGATAGATTCTTCATAAACTAGCGCAAGACGCACGAAATTCTCACCAGGATTCTCTCCTTTGTTATTTTTCCTTGAGAGGAAGCTACCCGGTAAAACCAAGATATTTTCTTTCATAAGGAGATTTTTTGTCCATTCTAAGTCATTTTGCACAGGTAGCCATACATAAAATGTCTCGTTTGGAACACGAAGATTTGGGATTTTAGCTCCTAAGATTTCTTTGGCTAGTTGTAGGTTTTTGGCATATTGCGCACGCGAAGACTCTGTGTGAGAATCCTCGCTCCAAGCAAATGCGGCAGCATATTGCAAAGGGAGCGGCGAAGCACAACCCACATAAGTGCGGTATTGTAAATAGGGTTTTAAAATATTAGAATCTCCCGCAATAAATCCGCTTCTTAAGCCCGGGGCGGAGGAGCGTTTGGAGATAGAATTGAGCGCAAGGACATTTTTAAATCTTTCGTTGCCAATTTCTAGGCAGGCTTGTAAAATGGAAGTGGGCTTGGAAATGCTGTAAATCTCGCTATAACATTCGTCATTTAAAAGCAAAAAATCATATTCCAAAGCATATTCTACCCATTGTTTCAGCTCCTCAAGGCTTAAAGTTGCGCCTGTGGGGTTGTTGGGAGAATTTAAAATTACCAAATCGCAATCTTGCATTTGTTCTTTTGTAAGGCTAGGTTTAAAGCCATTTTGTGGAGTGAGATTCATATAAATACTTTTTGCTCTTGAGGCAATCGCTGCGCCCTCATAAATCTGATAAAAAGGATTGGGGTGTGCTAGGATAGGATTCTTTTTGTCAAAGAGATAAAATTGCGGGAAGTTAAAAAGCACCTCGCGTGTGCCAAAAGTCGGGATTAGTTCATTGGGGTTTAAGGCGACATTGAAGCGACGTGCAAGAAAGTTTAGCATAGAATCCTTAAGGAATCCCTCGCCCGCAGTTTTTGGGTATTTGTTAAGAAATTCTACCTTTTGACGCAGGATTTCACAAATGTTTTTGGGTGTGTTAAATTGTGGCTCACCAATCGTTAAAGAAATGCGTTCGCCACTTGTTTGGATTCCGCAAATGAGCGAGTTTAACTTTTCAAAAGGATAAGGCTGAAACTCCATTGTCATTTCCTGCTTGGATTTTTGGTGTTTTTTGATTTGAAGTTTTGATTTGAAGTTTTGCGCGTATTGCGTTGATTTTTACTTTGGGATTTTTTTGAGCTTTCTTTATGGGATTCTTGAAAATTCCAATCGTTTTCTTTGGAGGATTTTTGGAATCTTGGATGTTTATTTTCTTTAGAGCCGTTTTTATTTTTATTCTTTCTCTCACTTCTTTCATTCTTTCTATTGTTTATTGTAGGCTTTTTGCGTCCCCCGTTTTCAAGTTGTATTTGTAGATTCTTTAAATCTTTTTTATTTAAACCAATTTTGTTTGGTCCTAGCACTTTAGAATCTTGCAAAACCATAGAAAGAAGCTTACAGACAAGTTGCGTAATATCTGTGTGGGAGCGGATTTGCTCATAAATTCGCAAAGCGTCGTCACTAATGGGGTGTTTTAAGATTTTGTCTAGCAAATTAGAATCTTGTTTGTCCATTGTGTCTTGAATGCTTGGAATCTCATAGAGTTCAATGCTTGCTTTGGTGTTCTCTTTGATTCTTCGGATTTCTTTAAATTCCAAAGGCGTGGCAAGCGTGATTGCAATACCCTTTTTGCCTGCTCTGCCTGTGCGTCCAATCCGATGCACATAGGATTCTGGATTTAAGGGAATATGGAAGTTGAAAACATGGCTTACTCCGCTAATATCCAAGCCACGGGCGGCAATGTCGGTTGCTACAAGGATATTAATGCTAGAATCCTTAAAGGCATTTATTGATTTCACTCTCTCTCTTTGCTCCATATCTCCGTGCAATGCTCCCGCCTTGTAACCACGAGAGAGCAAGCGTTCAGATAAGATGTCCGCTTCTTTTTTCATTCGTGTAAAAATAATCGCTTTACTTGGTATTTCGCTATCAATTAAGCGCACGATTGCGTCTTCGCGTTCGCTTTCATTGATGATGTAGTATCTTTGAGAAATATCCTGATTCGTAGCATCTTCTGGAGTAACCTTGATAAGTTTTGGATTGTTGAGAATCTTTTGAGCTAAATGCTTAATCGGCGTGGGCATAGTAGCAGAGAATAGCAGGGTTTGACGCGCATTAGAAAGATAGGTGAAAATCTCCTCTATATCGTCTAAGAATCCCATATCCAACATTTCATCTGATTCGTCTAGCACAACAACACTAGGGGAAAAGTTTTTAAGTCGTTCATTGCGTAAATGGTCTAGCAATCGTCCGGGTGTTGCGATGATGATTTGAGGTCGCTTTTCTAACAACTCAAGTTGTCGGCGAATGGGTTGCCCACCAAAAAGAGAGACGGTGCGAACTTTGCCATATTTTCCTAGTTTAAAGATTTCATCTCCTACTTGCATTGCAAGCTCTCGTGTGGGTGTAACGATTAAAACTTCAATTTCGCCATTGTGCTTTAGATTGTTGATAAGGGGCAGCCCAAAAGCAGCCGTTTTGCCTGTGCCTGTTTGTGCTTGTGCAATAACATCTAAGCCGTCCAAAATAATTGGAATCGCCTCTTGTTGAATCGGGCTAGGTTCGCTAAAACCAGCCTCTTGAATGCCTTTTAAAATATTTTTTTTGAATCCAAAAGATTCAAATCCGCAGGTGTTGTCCCAGCTATTTTCTGAGCGGAGATTCTGTGTCAGAGGTGCTTTTTTAGCAGGAGACTTTTGTTGTTTTGTTGTTTTGTCCATTGTATTACTTTTGTTAAATTAATTTGTGATTATAGCATAAACTCACAATTTCACTCTAAAAGCCAAAACGATTGGTTGAAACACTTTTTGAAAAGATTTCAAAAGGTGTTTTGGCATTGGCTTTAAAGGCTTTTGCTTCTTGGATAAGCCCTTCGGGACTTTCCCAAATATGCGCACTATCAATATAGATTTTTTCAAAAGTAATCTCATTAATCAGCGAAAAATAAAGCGTGCGTTTATAGGCGATTTTGACAGAATATAATTCATTTTGAAGTAGAATCTTAAGCTTTAAGTTTGTGGATTCTTGTTCATCAGTGGTTACAATGAGAAAATGCTTTCGGTGTTTTTTTTTGATTTTATCTACATAATGATATAGGAGTGTGTCAAGCTCGTTTAGTCGGTCTTTGTTCAAATGTTCCAAGTATTGCTCAATGAAGTAAATCATTGTAGGCACGCGGTCATTATTGGCATTTTTAAAAAAGTTTTTTTGTAATGCCACGGATTTTAAAACTTTGTGGTAAATTTTGTCATTTAAAAGCGTGATACAAATATCCAAGCCGCTTTTGATTTTTTTATAAATTCTCTCATAGGTTTTTTCATAAAGGCTTGTAAAGATTTTGAAATAATGTTCCTCAAAATGTTTTTTTATTTGC
>NZ_CATKCB010000149.1:0-5536 GCF_949747025.1 Helicobacter sp. UBA3407
ATTTTATGAAAATGTCTGCTTAAAGCCTAAAGGTGCGGTAGAGAGGGTGAAAAACCAGCTTTCTTATAAATTGGGAGCGGAGATTTTAAAAACAAAAAATCCGATGAGAATATTTATTTTAACTTTTAAGCTAAAAAATCTCATAAACCATTGGGGACAACTAGAATCCAAAACCTTAAATTTAGATGATTTTAGTGATTATTACGAGGGACTTAAAACTTGCGAACATCTTTCCTATTCTCTTGGATTCACTTTTTTAAAAGCTTATACAAATTGGTATAAGGGAGAAATTTTACTGCTACCTTTTAAGTTTTATAGAGTTTATAGACAATTTAAAGAAAAAAGGATATAAATGGAAGTTTTGCTATCAATCATCGTGCCTTGTTATAATGTAAGTGCATATATTGATGATTCTTTCAAGTCTTTAATTTCACAAAAAGATATAAAAAATTTTGAAATACTTTTTATTGATGATTGTTCAACAGATAATACTTCGCTAATAATCCAGCAATTAATTTCAAAAACAAATGCACCACATATCCATTTCCAGCTAATTAAAAATTCAATCAATGGCGGCTATGGCAAAGCAGTTAATTTGGGTATAAATAAAGCAAATGGTAAATATATTTGCATCTTTGAACCAGATGATATTTTGCCAAGCAAATATTATAGTATTCTATTACAACAAATTCAAAAAAATTCTTTGCAAGCTTGCTTTTATGATACTTATATAGAAACTAGAAATGGAATAAAAAACAATGTAGTAAATTTATACAATCCATATTACATAAAAAATACATTGGATATATTAACAGAACAAGAAATACAAGATAGACTAGCTTTGGGAAATTGTGGAATTTGCCTTGGCATATATTTGAGAGATTTTTTAATGACTCAAAATATCAAGTTAAATGAAAATAGCAAGGGATACGAAGATATTGCTTTTATTGCTTTATTATTTTCACAAATTAAAAAAGTAAAAATTATTCCCGGTGGTGGGTATAGGTATCGGAGAGATAATATCTCTCAAAGTGTCTTAAATTATTCTAACTTCCATAAAATCCTAATTGTTACGAAATATGTCCTAGAGCAAGCGCAGAAAAATCAAAGATATGCCGCTATTTTGGGTTTCTTACTAACTCATTTAAAAACTTATCACGATAAAGCTATTTTAAGCAAACAGAATTTTCTAGTTTCCAATATTAAAGAAATTGCTAGAGAAATCATAGAAAATGCGGAATTAAAATGCAATCACAGAGTTTTAAGATTTATCAAATCTTTACAGAGAGAATTTAATTTGAAAAATATATCTGCTGAAGTTGTTGATAACTATTACCCGATTCATTATGCAAAAACTTTACCACTTTCAGACTATTTAAAAGAAGATTTTTCTATATTGTATAGTTATGCTCACCTTAAATTTTACCTTGCAGCCAACGAAATGAGTGTATTTGACAGCAATATAAACGATATACAAAACGACATCTTGACTTTTTCAAATATACCAGAAAGTGAAAAGGATTTAGAGTTCATTGATTTTATACAATATTTTTTACTACATACACCTTATAGCGTTCTATCAAAAAATTCTATAATAAATAACGATATTTTTTTATTGGCAAGACAGATGAACATTATTCCTTCTGTAAATCCTTATATACATCAAGCAAATTTTTCACTATTCTTAGGCGTTGAAAAATTTGAAGAAATGAGCGACTTTAACGATTTTTCCATAATCAAAGCCTATTATGCTTTATTGGAAAGTCATACCAAATCTTTTGTAAAATATCTTAGACAAAAAAGTATAGCCATCGTAGGCAATAGCCCTTGCGAACTTGGCAAAAATAAAGGAATGGAAATTGATTCGCACGATATTGTTATTCGTTTTAATAATTTTTCTACCGATAAAGAATATATTAAGGATTATGGACAAAAAACAAATATATGGGCTTTAACACCTGCACTCAATTCTATTATGGAAAGAGAAAATATATCATTTGATTTTATTTTATGCGCCCATACCAATAGAAAAACTCCAATTAATCGGTTTAATATACTAAAAAATTGGATATTTTCTGGTGCTAATGTAGCACAAATTCCTTGTATTGATATTTTAATTAAATACGATATAAGAGTTATGTCAATGGGACTAATCGTGGCATTATGGATATTAGAAAATATAAACTTCAAAAAAATGAATTTATATGGTTTTTCACTAAAAGAACAAGAACAAGGTATTACCCACTATTTTGAAGGAGACCCTTCAAAAGGAAAAGTCTTGCCGATACATAAATGGGACCAAGAATCTCAAATATTAGCATCAATAAAACAAATATTAAAGGAAAAATATGCTTAAACACTACATCCATTGTCATCAATCTTTTGATTTATTAAAAGGAGGAAGTGTTGGTTATATCTCATCTTTATTTCAAGGCTTTACAGAGAATAATCCTTTATTCCAAATACAAGAAGATTTACAATGTTGTTTTCTTTTTCCCAATATTGCGACACACGAAAGATTAGAAAATGAAGATTTAGGGTTTGTTTTAGATGCTAGGTTACAATATACACAATACAATAATGAAATAAGTACAAAAACCTCTTTAGACTTGCTTGAAAAAAGACAAAGATTGTTTAGAGAAGTTTTACCAATAACAGAATATTCAAAATTAGACCCCAAGTATATTAGTTCAATCCATATTCACGGAGCCTATAATTTCTTTCCTGTTTATAATAGTCTTACAAAAATGGGTATAGAATCAAGAGTAGTCAAAATTTTAACTACACACAATCCCTATCAACCTACAATGGAAGATATGTATTTATTAAACAGGGCTAGACCATTAGATGAAAATACTAACAAATTGATGTCTTATTATTTTAACGAAAGAGATAAATGGGCTTTTAAGCTTGCTGATTGTCTATTTTTCCCCTCTAAAGAAAGTTTAGAGGGATATTATAGTTTATGGTCTGATTTTGAAAATTTAATCAAAGATAAACAAATATACTTTTGCCCTACTGGCACAACTATCAAAAAACCGATTCTTAGTCAAGAAAATTTAAAATCTCATCTGAATATACCAATTGACGCTAAAATGATTTTATATATAGGCAGATTTATTGATGTCCGAGGATACGACATATTGATAGAAGCAGCACAAACCATACTAAATACTAGAAATGATATTTATTTTGTTGTTGTTGGTGAAAAACAAATCTCCCCCATAACCCACAAACAATGGATACAAATTCCTTTTGTAGATAATCCAAGTGATTATATCAATGCAGCAGATGTTTGTTTGTGCCCCAATAGAGGTAGCTTATTTGATTTGAGTATGATAGAAATTTTATCCTTAGGAACTCCAATAATTTGTTCTTATGTAGGAGGATATAAATGGTTAGAAAACAAGACAAGCGGTGTTCTTTATGCTCTAGCTGGCAATAAAGACTCTCTAATATCTAAAATTTACGAATTTATGGATTTAACCCAAGAAAAGTTATCCAAAATGTCTCAAGACAATAAAATGCTATACAACAATGAACTTTCACTAAAATGTTTTCAACATAACTATTGTGAAACCATCAAAGAAATTTATAAAGATTTTAAAATTAGTAATAAACAATATATGATTTCTTATTGCGAAACAAATCTATTGTGCAATGCTTTATTTCAAAATAAAACTATGCTTGCTTCTGATAAAAAAATCATAGGCAAGACAAAACTGCAAAGAAAAATTGATAAACTAAAGAATAATCCTATGTTATTTATAAAAGATTTTTTCCGAAAAAGGTTTAAGCGATGATACCAAACAACCACGCTAACATAAAAACTTCAGGAAAAAATAATGTTATAGAATTTTGCGATAACTTCAGATTCTTTGATAAAATAAATTGTTCTATATCTGGAGAAAATAACACGATTCAAGTTGGCAATGTAAATATAACCCAAAGAGGCAATCTCAAAATACACATCAATGGAAATAATAATATTGTAAAAATTGATGATGGAGTGATTATAAATCATAATCTATCGCTTTCTTTTTTTGCCGGAGGCTTAGGTGCGATTGCCAATGATTGTTCTATCAAGATTGCTTCCAATACTTTTTTCAATGGAAGCACAAGTTTAATTTGCGGTGAAAAAAATACAAATATCCTTATAGGAGCAGACTGCCTCTTTGCTAACAATATTCGTTTAATCACAACAGATAATCACTCAATCTATGATATTTCAACCCTTAAAAGAGTAAATCAAGCCGGAGATGTGAAATTGGGTAATCATATTTGGGTCTGTGAAGATGTAACTTGTTTGAATAATTCTAGCGTAGCTGATAATTGCGTAATAGCAACAAAATCTCTTGTAACTAAACATTTAACGGATGAAAATTGTGTTTATGGCGGCATTCCTGCAAAAAAAATTAAAAGTAATATCAACTGGGATACACAAATAAAAGATAAATTTATGGGGGGGGGGGCACAAGCCGCCTAATACAATAATGAAAAATGCAACTTTTGTGGATTCTAATATAGCTAATAACCGTGTTGGAATTATTATTCCAATCTATAATGCAGAAAAATATCTTGAAAAATGCTTAGATTCAGTTGTTAATCAAACTCATACTAATTTAGAGATATTGCTAATTGATGATGGAAGCACAGATAATTCTTGTCAAATTGCCAAAGAATACGCTGCCAATGATGAAAGAATTACTTTGATTTTAAAAGATAACGCGGGACAATCTAGCGCAAGAAATATAGGAATAGATTATTTTAATCAAGAATATCAGTTCATTCCTACAAACAAAGAAATTGAAAAATTACATTTATTTAAAATCAAAAATCTTAACAATACAAAAATCTTAACAACCAAAAAACTTTTAGCGATTCCAAAAATAGATTATTTAATCTTTTTAGATTCTGATGATTCTTGGGATTTAGATTGTTTAAAAAAATGTGTAACCGCTATGAACAATAAGAATATAGATATAGTGTGGTTTCATTTAAGTTTTATCTATAAATTAAACTACAAAAGTCATTGGGTAATAACACCAAAACAATTACTTCAAGATATGATTAATAATCAAATAGATTATTTCTTTTTTGTTTGGGGTGGTATGATTCGATTTGATTTTTTAAAAAAAATAAAATTAAAATTTTTGGAAGGCGTTATGCACGAAGACCATTTTTTTGGAATCTGTTTATTTCTACAGGCAAGAAACATTTATATCTTGAAAGATAATCTTTATAAATATTTTACAAGCATAAATAGCGTTACAAGAGGAAAAAACTTATCTTTAGGGACTTTACAATCTTTTTATAATTATGCTAACGACGCGATTGATTATGTATTTTTTGATATTCTTAAAAAAACGAGAAGCAAGCAAATCTACAAAGAAATTTCTAGATTAATAATAAACGAACATATTTATTATTATATCCTCACCCTAAAAGATGATGAATTAAAAGAGTTAGCAAAAAAAGTGTTTTTTGGCAAACATTATTTTCAAACATTTCTTCCAGCATTCTCTTTCATTAGGAG
>NZ_CATKCB010000150.1:0-1862 GCF_949747025.1 Helicobacter sp. UBA3407
AAATTCTATTTCCTTTGTTTTTGCCATTAGGATTCCTTCTTGCATTTTGCTACGACTTAAAGTCGATGGAATTATAACGCGTTTTAAGAATTAACTTGTATTTATTTTACTTATTTCTTAAAAGATTTACAATTCATTGCACTAAAGAATAGGAATTGTAGATTGCTTTGCAAACTTTTTAAGTTTTATTATTTTAAAATTCTCAAAATTTCCAAAATTTAAGGCTAGCAATGGAACAACAAGATTTAAAACAAATGGATTTAGACTTTGTCTTGCATACTTATGCGCGCAATGATGTGCATTTTGTAAAAGGAAGTGGGGCAAGACTTTATGATTCAAAAGGTAAAGAATACATTGACTTTGGTTCTGGAATCGCGGTGTGCAGCGTAGGACACGGCAATGCGCGTTTGGCAGAAGCAATCTACAAACAAGCAAAAAACCTAATCCACACTTCCAATCTTTACTTGATTGAGCCACAAGCGCGTCTTGCCAAAAAGATTGTTGAGCTTAGTGGCTATGATATGCGCGTATTTTTCGCAAACTCTGGTGCAGAAGCAAATGAGGGTGCGCTGAAGATTGCGAGAAAATTTGGTGAAGAAAATGGAGAATTGAAAAGGTATCAAATCATCACTTTAGATTCCTCTTTCCACGGACGCACGATTAGCACCTTAAAAGCAACCGCGCAAAACAAAATGCACCAATATTTTGGACCTTTTCCCGATGGATTTGTGTATGCTAAAGACTTAAACGATGTTCCAAATAAAATCAGCAATGTAACTTGTGCCGTACTTTTAGAACTCGTGCAAGGCGAAGGTGGAATCACGCCTTTTGACAAGGCAGAAGTGCAAAAACTCGCCAAGATTCTCAAAGAAAAAAATGTGCTCTTAATGGTAGATGAGGTGCAAACAGGCATTTATCGCAGCGGCGAACTCTTTGCTTCACAAGTCTATGGAATCACGCCTGATGTGATTACGACTGCCAAAGGATTAGCAGGCGGTGTGCCTATTGGCGCAGTAATGACAAGCCTTAAAGATATTTTTGCACCAAGCGACCACGGAAGCACTTTTGGTGGAAATTTTTTATCTACAAGTGCGGCATTGGAAGTGTTAGAGATTCTATTTGAACACAAGCAAAGTGGGGAGCTAGACAAAACGATTACATACTTTACACAAAAACTCCAAGATTTGCAAAAACATTATGCAGAAATTTTTACGCAAGAAGTGGGCTTAGGGCTTATGCGCGGACTTAGGGTAAGAGATTTGGAAACCTTGACAAAATTCTTAAATGCTACTTTTGAAGCAGGAGTTTTGGTGCTTAAAAGCGGTAAAAACACCGCGCGATTCTTGCCAAGCCTTACGATTACACGAGAAGAAATAGACGAGGGATTTTTGCGCATAGAATCCTGTATTGCACATTTGTAAAAAACCTACAGAATCGCAAAGATTCTACTTATGCACTTGCGATTTTCTCTGTGATTCTTTTCTTGCTCTTGCGGCTTCCTGTGCGTGCGACGATTTTTATCCTTATGGCGATTCTCTCTGTGTGCTTTACTTAATTGTATTTATTCCCCGCAAAGGCGAAGTAAAATTTCATAAAATCCTTACCAACTCTTGACAGACACTAAGTCTCATATCTTATAATTCCATATTAAGTTTTAGAATTTCATCTACAACTTAACTTTGAAATACAAGGAGAGAATAATGCTATTAAAAGAAAATTTGACACAAGCAAGCACAGGACAGAGAATCACCGCCAAAGGCTACGCAGTCGCACATAAAAGTGATACTTTTAAGCCCTTTAGTTTTTCGCGCCACGCTTTGGGAGAAACTGACATTTTGATTGAGATTCTATATGCTGGAATC
>NZ_CATKCB010000151.1:0-2286 GCF_949747025.1 Helicobacter sp. UBA3407
ATCACGAGATTCTTAAGTATTTAATGTAAAACTAATGAAATTACAAATAATATACCACACTTTTTTCTTTTTGCGTTTTTAGGAGTATGGGAATGTATGCAGATTCAGTATTGAGTTTGGTTGTGCCTTTGTGTGTGATTGCGCTAGTATTTATTACGCGCAGGGTTGTGCTTTCGCTATTTGTTGGAATCTTTCTAGCTGGATTTATGTTAAGCAATTCGTTTTTTGGGGTTTTAGAATATGTCTTAAATGCCATTGGAGGGGTGTTTTACAGCGAGGGAGAAGTGCAATCTAATGCCTTGTATGTGTTTGGGTTTTTGATTTTGCTTGGGATTTTGACGCAGCTAATGCAATGTTCAGGTGGAATGAATGCCTTTGTGCATTGGGCAAGAGAACGCGTCAAAACTGCGGAAGGTTCGGAATTTGTTGCTTTTATTGCGGGAATTGTGATTTTTATTGATGATTATTTTAATGCACTCACCGTCGGGCAAATTGCACGCCCACTCAATGACGCGAATCATTCTACAAGGGAACGTTTGGCATATATTATTGATTCTACTTCCGCACCGATTTGTATTTTAATGCCAATTTCAAGTTGGGGGGCTTATATTTTGGGAATTATGGGTGGATTGGTGGAGAATACCTCAAGCTTTAGTGTGCTAGTGCAAAGCATTTGGGGGAATTATTATGCTTGGTTTGCCCTACTTGGAGTTTTTTTAACGATTCTTTGGCAAATTAATCTGCCCGTTATGCGCCATAATCAAGGAGTAGGGGTAGAAGAGTTTGACGAAATCAAGCCTCATAGCGGGGGGAGCATTTGGCTTTTGATTCTGCCCATTATTGCACTTATCTTTTTTGTGGGATTCTTTATTTTTTATAGTGGCTATCAAGTGTCGCAAAATCCAAATCTGATTGAAATGCTTGCAAATGCCCAAACTGGATTTTCACTTTTTTGGGGTGGAGTGTGTGCAATAGCTGTTTCTGTAGCTATTGCTTGGAATCGCATTAGTTTGCGCGAGTATGCTTTGATTATCAAAGACGGATTCTTGTCTATGTTGCCCGCAAATCTTATTTTAATTTTGGCGTGGGCGATTGGACCTGTGATTAAGAATGATTTGCAAACCGGCATTTATCTTGCCAATCTAAGCAGGGATTTTTTGGCAAGCGGTGTATTGTCGGCAAATGTCATTGCTCCTTTGGTATTGTTTTTAAGCGCAAGCTTTATTGCATTTTGCACCGGAACTAGCTGGGGAACATTTGCGATTATGTTGCCCATTGGTGCGAGCATAGCCACGATTAATAGCATAGATATGATGTTGAGCATTTCTGCTGTATTGGCTGGAGCAGTGTATGGAGACCATACTTCGCCAATTTCTGATACAACGATTCTTTCTGCTACAGGAGCAGGTTGCTCTGTGCAGAGCCATTTTATCACACAATTGCCCTATGCAACGACGGCTGCATTTGCTGCATTGATTAGCTTTGGTGTTGCAGGATTTTTTGAATCTCTTATTGTGGGATATTTGGTGGGTTTTGGAATGATGTTTGGGGCTTTTTATGGGTATAGGCGATATTTGAGCAAGCCATTGGATTTTCAAGAAAAGGAATCTACTTGTATAAAATCAAAGTTTAAATAGAGATTAATATTTTTTATAATTTTTTAATTTAATTAGTTATAAAATTTTAATTAAAGCTTTAAGGTTTTTCTAAAGATTTTCGTAAAATGAAAAATCAACTTAAAAGGTAGGAGAGAATATGTTTGGCAGTCAATACAAAGAACAATTGCATCGTGTTTTGGAGGAGAATAAGCTTTTAAAAGCGAAACTCCAAGAAGCAAAAGAACACAACGAGGAATTACACGCAAAACTTCAAGAATCTTCAGAAGAAGCACAAACAGATGACAAAAGCGGGACTTTTAAAAATATGACTTTGGCACTTGCAAATGGTTGTGGTAAAAATCTAAAAATTTTACAAGATGACTTTGCCAAAACAGTGGATTTATTGCGTTCTGCAAAATCTATTGCAGCAGACAATAAGAAAAATTCTGTTGAGATTCAAAATATTTTGGCAGAAGGCTTGTCTAATATGACTGCAAAACTTTCTGAATTTAATACAATGGTTACCCAAGTGCAAAACGACTTTACTGCGATTTCAAGTGTCATTGCATTAATTACAGATATTTCAGATCAAACCAATTTGCTTGCCCTCAATGCCGCTATTGAAGCAGCGCGTGCAGGAGAACACGGAAGAGGATTTGCTGTCGTAGCTGATGAGGTGCGCAAGCTC
>NZ_CATKCB010000152.1:0-6033 GCF_949747025.1 Helicobacter sp. UBA3407
CGAAAGAAAAGCTCTTTACACCTAAGACGAATATCCAATATGGCACGACTTACTCAAACATACTCTTTACACGTTATCTTACAGGGATTGCCAATTCCTTATCCCACGAATATTGTGTGATTGCTGCGTATAATGCAGGAAGTGGTAATGCGCTTAATGTGTTTGATAAGAATTGCACAAAAGTGGTGCAAAAAATTAATTCTACGACTTCTACTGAAGTTTATCGCAAACTCCGCACTTCTTTGTATCCCAAAGAGGTGCGTAGCTGTTTGCATACGGTAATGAATAGCAAAAAGAAATTCCAAACGAGTGGCACGCTTGATGGGGGACTTAAAAATGCGCAATCCGATAATATTAATAAGGTAATACAAAATATTGCTACATTAGAAACAATGCAAAAAAGAGTCGTGAGTTTTTAATGAATAGGATTCTTTGTGTATTTTTTGGATTATTGTTTGCAGCCTTGCTTAGCTTCGTGTTTGGTGGCTGTTTAATGGGTTATAGGGATTTAATCTATAACCCACAGATTTTAACAGAGGGAATCTCTAAAGAGCAAGTGATAAAAAAAGCCGTCAATTACGCACTTAATCCAAAACAGATTGAAAGTGATATTAAAAATTTACAAGCAAATTTTAAAAAAATTGTTACAACTTTGACGCAAAATGCTTCTAAAAAATGGGGAGAAAATAACACTCCTACTGCTTCACAAGAAGTGTATGTAAAATATACAGATTCCTATCTCTCCCGTGCGCAAGTAGATTTTAGCAAAGGTATCATTTCTGTAGCAACTCTAGATACAGAGAATCCCAAAGCAAGCCTCAAAAGAGCCATTGTAACGACATTGCTAACGCCAGAAGACCCAGAGGAAGTAGATTTATACTCTGATAAGGAAATTACTTTTAACAGCAAGCCTTATTTGGCAGATTTGGTAAAAGACAATGAGGGCAAAGCAGTGCTTTATTCTTGGCGCGCGAATCAGTATGCAGATTATTTAATAGAAAACAAATTACAAACTACAGAAATTACAGAAAATGGCACAAAGAAAAAGGTTTATTATGTGCAGTTTGAAATGGTAGAGGATTACGAGGTTCAAAGTGAGCATAAATATGGCGAATATGTTGCACTTTTTGCTAAAGAATACAAGCTAGAGCAAGCATTGATTTTTGCAATTATCAAAACGGAATCTAGTTTCAATCCTTATGCGGTAAGTCATATTCCAGCTTATGGGCTAATGCAAGTTGTGCCAGCAAGTGCAGGGAGAGATGTTTATAAGATGTTAAATAACAGAGATGGGATTCCAACAAAGGAAATGCTCTTTACACCTAAGACAAACATTCAATACGGCTCTACTTATCTCAATATTTTATTTACTCGCTATATCAAAGGAGTGAAAAATTCTTTATCCCACGAATATTGTGTGATTGCTGCGTATAATACAGGAAGCGGCAATGTGCTAAGTGTTTTTGACAAAGACCGCACAAAAGCGGTGCAAAAAATTAATTCTATGACTTCTGCTGAAGTTTATCGCAAACTCCGCACCTCTTTGAAATATGAAGAAGCGAGGAATTATTTGCATAAAGTTACCAATGCTAAAAAAGAATTTCAAATACAACAAAGTCATATGCAAAATGCGGAATCTCCAATTAATTCCATAGCAAGTTTAAGTCTAAAATAATCCAATGGAAGTGTATGAGCTTGTTCAAGCCCCAAGACCTTGTAGTTATCTGCCCAACTTGGAGGCATCTTTTCGTTATTTTTATATCAAAAATTGCACAGTTTATCTTTATTGCGCATTATTAGAGCGAGGTTGGAGAAGATTTGGAAATTATTTTTTTGTGCCAACTTGTAAAACGTGTGATGCTTGCATTTCTATTCGTCAAGATTGCGCGAATTTCGTGTTTTCTAAATCACACAAGCGCACATTAAAAGCTCCGCTTACCCTGCGAGTTTCTCGTCCAAGAGTAAGCGATGAACATTTGAATCTTTATGACAAATATCATCAAAAAATGCACGAGAAAAAGGGTTGGGATTATCAAGGAATCACATTAGATGCGTATTATGATACCTTTGTGAGAGGATTCTTGGAATTTGGTTATGAATTTGACTATTATGTGGAAGATAAATTAGTGGGCGTGGCGTATGTGGATATTTTGCCCGCTGTAATTTCAGCAGTTTATTGTTATTATGACCACGATTTTGAGCATTTTTCTATCGGCACTTATTCCATTCTTAAACAGATAGAAGTTGCAAAAAGGTATAATATCAAATACCTTTATCCGGGCTATTGGATACAAAATCATCATTCTATGGGTTATAAAGAACGTTTTAAGCCCTTTGAGATTCTTTGTAATCGTCCAGATTTGAATGAAAATCCCCTTTGGGTTAAGGAGTAATTTTGCATTATACAAATATTCTTTCTTGGTGTTTTGAAAAATTTGCGCATTTTGAATTTCCTCCAAAAATTCAGCAATGGATTCATTATACATATATCAAAATTTTTCAAGTGAATTTAGAGGAATTTGACACTTTGGCAAATTATCCTACACTTAATGCGCTTTTTACGCGTTCTCTTGTTAAAATGCGTAAGTTTGACCAAACTACCTTTCATCTGATTGCTCCTTGTGATTCTATTGTTATGGAGTTTGGTCAATGTCAAGAGGATTATGCAATGCAAATCAAAGGTAGAAATTATCATGTGAGTGATTTTGTCAAGACAAAGCTAGGAGAGGATTATTGTTTTGTCAATTTCTACCTTTCTCCAAGTGATTATCATAGATTCCACGCTCCTTTGAATCTAAAAGTCAAACATTTAGAATTTATTGATGGAAGATTGCATAGTGTTTGTGAAAAATCTCTTTTAAGACACAAAGATGTCTTTATCCAAAATAAACGCGTTGTGTTGGAATGTGAAGATGAGTTTGGAGAGCCATTTTATTTTGTTGCGATTGGTGCATTAAATGTAGGAAAAATTCAAATCAATTTCGCCCCAGAAGTCGTTCAATTTAAAACTTCTCAAATTTTGGAATTTAAGACGCCTATAATGCTGAAAAAAGGAGAGGAAATCGGAAGCTTTTTAATGGGTTCTACGATTGTTCTTTTGAGTAAAAATTGGCAATATGATTTAAGGATTAAAGAAAAAGTTTATTTTGGGCAATGTATTGCCAAGCACAAAACAAAAAATTCAAAAGAATCAAAGGAATGAAAATGAAACAAACGATTAGAAAATTATTAAATGAATTGGACGCACTGCTAGTTGCACATTTTTACCAACGCGATGAGATTGTGGAGATTGCAGATTTAAGTGGCGATAGTTTGGAGCTAGCACGCAAAGCAAGTCAAAGTGAAAAATCAAAAATTATTTTTTGTGGAGTTGGCTTTATGGGGCAGAGCGTAAAGATTCTAGCCCCACAAAAACGGGTTTTTATGCCAAAAATTGCCTGTTGTTCTATGGCGAGAATGATAGATGGTAGTTATTTTGATAAGTCTATCACTCTTTTAAAAAGTTATGGAATCGCAGAGATTTTTCCTGTTACTTATATTAACTCTAATGCAGAGGTAAAAGCCAAAGTTGCAGAGTTAGGAGGTGTGGTTTGCACAAGTTCTAATGCAGCAAAGATTTTGGATTTTGCCCTAAAACAAAACAAAAAAATATTCTTTTTGCCTGATAGATGTTTAGGGCAGAATCTTGCAATTCAAAATGGACTTAAAAGTGCGGTTTTGGGCGTGGATTCTATGGAAAAAATCAAAGAAGCAGAAATCATTTGCTATGATGGATTTTGTTCTGTACATCAGCTTTTTACGCCACAAGATATTGAGTTTTTTAGGGAGAAATTTCCAAACATTTTGATTGTTGTCCATCCAGAATGTCAGCCAGAGGTTGTTAAAATGGCGGATTTTGTTGGCTCTACAAGTCAAATTATAAAATTTGTGCAAAGCCTAGAAGAATCCCAAAAAGTAGCAGTTGGCACAGAATTTAATCTTGTCCATCGCCTAAGAAAACCCAAAAAAGGACAAGAACAAAACACATTCGTGTTAAGCTCTACAAAACCAGAATGTCCCACGATGAATGAAACCACTTTAAAAGATGTTTTACAATGCTTAGAAGCAATCAAGCAAGGTAAATCTTATAATGAGATTCTGTTAGAATTAGAAATTGCGAATCGTGCAAAAAAAGCATTAGATAAAATGCTACAATTATCTTAAAAAAGGAGCAAACAATGCATAAAATATTGTTAGATGATTTTTTAAAAGAAGTTCTAAAAGAGGACATTGGGCGCGGTGATTTATACACTAGAATGCGAAACAATACACAAGTAGAAGCTTATATACTTGCCAAAGAAGATGGTGTGTTATCGGGAAGAATGTATATTGAGCGACTTTGCGAATTGTTAAATCTCAAATGTGAATTTATTTTTGATGACGGAATGGTTTTTAAAAGAGGTGAAAGGATTGTTTCTTTTGAGGGTAATATGAGCGAGTTGCTAAGTGCGGAGCGCACAATTTTGAATTTATTAGAGCATTCTAGTGGAATTGCAACATTAACACATAAATATGTGCAAAAGCTAGAAGGTACGAGTTGTATGCTGCTAGATACAAGGAAAACGCGCCCTTTGCTAAGGGATTTTGAGAAATATTCTACGCGTAATGGGGGGGCGGTGAATCATCGCTTGGGTTTAGATGATTGTTTAATGTTAAAAGATACACATTTGACACGCATTCTATCGCTAAAGAAATTCATTGATGATATTCGTTGCAAGACTCCAATTGTCTCTAAGATTGAGGTAGAATGTGAGAATGTTTTACAAGCCAAAGAGGCATTAGAAGCAGAAGTAGATATTTTAATGTGTGATAATATGGATATACAAATGATTCACGAAGTAGTCAAAATGCGTAATGAAATTGCTCCAAGTGTCTTGCTAGAAGCAAGCGGAAACATTACTTTAAGAAATATTAGAGAGTATGCTCAAAGTGGTGTAGATGCTGTATCTGTTGGCGCGATTACACATCAAGCAGTTTGGGTGGATTTGAGTATGAAAATAGACTAATGCGTGATAGAGAAAAGGTTTTTATTCACACATTAAAACAAAGTGGGGCGACTTTTGGAATCGGAGATGATGGGGTGTCTGTTGGGACATATCTCATCGCAAATGACGCATTCTTTGAGGATATTCACTTTAAAAGAGCTTGGGCAAGTTTAGAGGATTTGGTAGAAAAATGTTTTTTAGTAAATCTGTCCGATATTTATGCAATGAATGCGACTCCAAGTTTTTTACTCTTAACGCTTAGTGTGCCTGATAATTTTAAAGAAGTTTCAAAGTTGGCGCAAATCATAGGGGATTGCGCAAAAAAATATCGTATTAAAATCATCGGTGGCGATACGCTTGTAGGCGAAAAATTGCACTTTTCTTTAACGCTTTTGGGTCAAAAAAGACAGAGAACTTTGTTTAGAAAAGGAATCAAGCAAGGCAATATTTTGGGATATATCACCCCAAAAGGCGCGTTAAATCACGCTAAAATGCAATCTTTTGGGCAGAATCTTAAAATTTTAAAAAATTCCTTGCGATTCTGTCGCGATAAAAAAATCTCCAAATATTCACGCTTTGCTAAGCCGCTTTTATACCCTAAAATGTTGTTTGAGCTAAACAATATTGCAAAAGCGGGTATGGATATTTCCGATGGAATCTCGCTAGAATTGTCGCGTCTAAGTCAAGTGAATCGTTTGGGGTTTAAGATTTTAAAACAAAAGGGAGATTGGCTTTATTCTCCTGAAGAATATCAAATGCTTTATGCCATAGAGAGACGAAATCTCAAAAAAATGCAAAAAAAAGCTTGGAAGTTTCGCCATCAATTTGTGCCTTTTGCTGTTGCGATTCGTGGTAAATATATCGCCAAAAAGCAAAATTGGCACGAGTAGATTGCGGGGATTCTACTAAGGAATCGTGGCAATCCATAACGCCTTGTGCATATCTTACCAAAAATGGTGGTATCCACCTCTATTATAGCAGTTGCGATAGTTTTTGTTGCCTGCTTGAC
>NZ_CATKCB010000153.1:0-10445 GCF_949747025.1 Helicobacter sp. UBA3407
ACCCTGCAAAAGCAGGGCGAGGCTAATAAGCCTTGACAACAATTATACAAAGCAGTATAATTGCCACGATGATGAATTTAGTGATACTCATCATATGTCCTTTTGGGCATAGATTTTACCACAGGGTGTCAGCCTGTGGTAACACCCCACAAAATTATACTTCAAAATCTTTTAATAAAAATAGTTTAATTGATAAGAAAATGAAATAAAAAAATCCCAAAATCAAAGAATCTTTAGCAAATTTGTTTTAGAATTTTACAAAACTTTAGGAATCAATTTTGAAAACTTATATTTTATTGGTTGTCCTGCTAAGTGCTATGGTAACGATTTCTAGCCTTTATATCACACAGCCTATGCAACCTCTTTTTATGGAAGAGTTTGGAATCTCTATCACACAAGTTACGCTTTTTACTTCTGTTGTGTTGCTCGCACTTGCCTTTGCCCCCATTGTCTATGGTTATTTGTTGGAAAAATTTGATACACGCAAGGTGTTGTTTGTCTCTTTAGGAATGATTGGCGTTTTCCAATGTTTGCTTTGTTTTGCGCAAGATTATAGGACTTTTCTTGCTTTGCGTTTGTTAGAAGCTCTCGCGATTCCAGCTGCCTTGACAGCGACTTTGACAACCTTAATGCGCATTGATATGCAAAATATACAAAAATATGTCAGCCTTTATGTTGCTGCCACGGTTTTTGGAGGTGTACTTTCGCGCGTAGCAGGCGGGTTTATTACTTCTATTTCCTCGTGGCAATTCACTTTTGCTGCACTTGGAATTACTACTTTGGTGGTTGCGATTCTTTCTTTTAGGATTCCTCAAAGCTCCCAAATGACAAATGCAAAAATCACACCAAAAATTGTTTTGGAGCTACTGAAAGATAAGCGATATGCAGTGCTTTATGCGGGGGCTTTTTTGGTGTTGTTTTGTTTTCAAGGCGCGCTAAACTTTATGCCTTTTGAAATCAAAGCCTTAAACCCAGACATTACCCCAGCACAGATTGGTTTTTTGTATCTAGGATATATTATTGGCATTGTTGCCGCGCTTTTGGTCGGGCGCATTAAAAGGTTGCTTGGAGGGGATTTGCGTGCAATCATTTTTGGCTTTGTGGTTTTTGGAATCGCACCTTTGATTATGCTAATCAAAAGCTTTTGGTGGCTCTTTTTTGCGGTGTTTGTGATTTGTATTGGAATGTTCATTGTGCATTCTGTTTTGTCTGCATTTGTGAATTCTATTTCTAGTGAGAAAAAGGGAATCACAAATGGCTTGTATCTTGCGTTTTATTATACAGGTGGCACGATTGGCACGACAATGCCGAGTTATCTTTATTATCATTTCGGTTGGGAAGTGCTTTGTTTGTTTTTGAGTGGGATTTTGTTTGCAAGTGCGTTAATGTTTTATAAAATTAGTCCAATCTTTAAGGAGGCAAAATGAAAGAGCTAGGGGAATATTTAGAATCAATCTTTAAAGAAATCGTGCCACTAGGGAATTTGCATATTTTAGAAAGCGAAAAAGCAAGTGAGATTGTAGCGATTTTTTTAAGTCAAGATTTGCATAGTTTTAATGTTTTTTGGCAGAGTGCTGTGCTACAAAATCTTTGTGAAAAATATTGCAAAACCTTAAGCTTTAAAGGAATCTTACAGGTGCAATACACCTTGCTTCTCAATATTCATAAAGCCTTTGAAAGAGAGCCAAAAAGAACGCAAAATCTGCTCAAAAAAGTTTTGGAAAACCTTGCTTTGCTGGAGCAACATAAGGTTGCAAAAGGAGAATTTTTAGAACAAATCAAGGCGCATTTAGAAAGGATTGCACATCAAGAAATCAAAGAAGTAGAGATTCTACAAAAACAACAAGAATCCACTTTGGATTCAAACTTTTTGCAAGATTTTTGGGGAAATAGTCTAAAACTCCTAGAGCAAAAAAAGGCAGTTTTGCAGGCAATGCAAGCGCAGAATCTTCTTAACCTCTCCTCAAGTTTAGCGGAGTTGGAATCTCTTTTGTTAAAGCTTAAAAATCAGCATTTTTCTATCGGAATCACAGGTGTGTTAAGCGCAGGGAAAAGCACGCTTTTAAACGCACTTTTGGGGCAGGAGATTTTGGGTAGCTCTACGATTCCAGAGACTGCAAGCTTGACGCTTCTAAAATACGCTCAAACACCTAGTGCGCAAGTGAGCTTTTGGAACAAGGCAGAATGGGAAGATTTGAAATCTACAATAGAAGATTCTACACTTGCTGAACTTTTAAATAATGCGGAATTTAAAGAGGTTTTGGAGAAATTTGTGCAGGATTCCACACAGAGTTTAAAGATTTCTTTGCAAGATTTACCCAAATACACTTCGGCAAATCATTCTAGCAGATTATGTAATCTCATCAAGGAAACCATACTCTTTACTCCTCTGAAATTCTTGGAAAATAAAGTAGAAATCGTAGATACGCCCGGACTTGATGACCCTATCGTGCAAAGAGAGGAAATCACCAAAGACTATATTTTGGGTTGTGATTTGCTCATTCACGCAATGAATGCGGCACAGAGTGCGACACAAATTGATGTGGATTTTATCTTGCAAACTTTGCAAAATGCGAATCTCTCAAGGATTTTGATTATCCTAACGCACGCGGATTTGCTAGAGACAAAAGAATTAGAATCTGCTCTGAATTACACGAGAGAAAGCATTAAAGCGCGTTTAATTCAGAGTATGTCTAAAGACAATGCGGAATTAATGCTCCAAAGGGTAGATTTTATTGCGCTTGCGAGCTATCCTGCCTTGCTTGCTCAAACCAATCCACAAAAAGCAAAAGAATTAGGCTTTAGCCTAGAATCGTCCAATTTTAATGCGTTGCTTGATTATCTCAATCAAACCTTGTTGGGTGGTAATAGCACCAAAGCAAAGGACTTGATTTTTTTAAGTGCGCAAGGGTTTGTGCGAGTTTTTGAAAACATCAAATCGGCTTGTGTTTTAGAAAAAAGTTTGCTTTTTGCTAAAGAAAGTGAGATTAAAAAACTTATAGAGGAAGCCAAAATAGAGCAAGAGCAGAGTCTGACAAAACTTCAAGAAACTAAAGAATCCCTAAACAATGCGACGCAACAATTACAAACTTATCTTGAAACTTTGCAAAAGGAACTTAATCAAAAGCTAGAACTTTCTAAAAATATTTTGAGTGAAAGGATTTTTGCGGATATTGTTTATGATTATGATAAGGGTAAAACGCCAAGTTATGAGCGATTGCAAAGAATCTTGGATTTGGGGTTAAAAGATACTTTGAGTGATATTTTGCGTTTTTGCACCCAAAGTTTGGACAAAAAGATTACGCAGTTACAAAGTCAGTTTGAAACGCAGGTGCAAGTAGGAGAAAAAGACTCTAGCATTTTGGGGAATTTTCATCTTCATTTTGATGAAAGTCTTTTAAGAAAAACTGCATTAAAGATTCTAAAATCTATCACAAAATCCGTGCAAAAGTTTGGCAAAAATCAAAGAAGTGAGCTTAAAAGCGCATTGGATTTAGATTTTGAAGCGGGGTTTGTGGAGTTTTTTGCGATGATTATCACACAGAATAAGGCATTAGAATCTAAACTCACAGAGAATTTTAAAAATTTTCTTGAGGATTTAGAGACAAATTTAAAAATGGACTTGGAAAACAAAGCAAAAATTTTGCAAAATGCTTTGCAAAATTCACAAAATAGTGCGCAAGAAAAATCCCAAAAGGAAAGTTTATTAAATCAAAACGAAGCAGCATTAGAGGAGGCTTTGCAGAGTTTTAAAGCCTTGCAAAGCTATGCTACAAGGAGCGCAAAATGCTAAAACAATATTTAAAAGAATGTGAAATCTTGCAAGCAAAAATTGCACAAAAATCTCCTACGCAAAGACTGATTCTTGCTTGTCAAGATAATTTAAATCCTAGTGATTATACTTTGAGTTTTTTTGAAAATTTACAGCAAAAAGAAGTAGAGCCTATGCAAATTGCAATTATCGGGCAGTTTTCAAGTGGTAAAAGCACTTTTTTAAACGCACTTTTGGGGCAGGATATTTTACCTACAGGGATTACCCCGATTACCTCAAAAGTATGCAAAATTTGTTATGGAGAGGATTATATTTTAGAAATTCTCTACAAAGATGGGCGCAAAGTCTTACAAAATATAGATTTTTTGCATAAACTCTCGCGTGAAAATTCTCAAAATATCCATCATTTTTGTCTTTATGCCCCGATTTTGTTTTTGAAAGAAATTAATTTCTTGGATACACCGGGCTTTAATTCTCAAAATTCTGATGATACACATACAACATTGAAAATCTTAGAAAATGTAGATGGAATTATTTGGCTTACTCTTATTGATAATGCGGGAAAAAATAGCGAAAAAGCGTTACTCAAGGAGTTTATTACGCATTTTGCGCAAAAAAGTCTTTGTGTTTTGAATCAAAAGGACAGACTAAAAGACGAACAAGAAGTGCAAACAAGCTTAGAATATGCAAAAGTGGCATTTGAGGGAATTTTCTCTGAAGTGATTCCAATCTCTGCCAAACTCGCATTAAGCGCAAGATTAAATACCCCGCAAAAATTCCTTGAGAACAAACTTCTTTCTTTTGCGCAAACAATCCAAACACTTGCTTTGCAGGATTCTAATGAGGATTCTAAAAAGCCTCAAAATCCACAAGATGTTATGGAGTGTTTGAATGCAACCTATCAGAATTTACAAGAGGGAATTTGGCAAGAATTAGAAACATTAAACTCTCAAAATGCGGAACAGCGAATGCAGGATTCTAATATGCCTTTGATTTTTGACTTTCTAAATCAGACTATTAAGCCCAAGGCAAGTTTTGCTAAATCTTATAGCACACTTAAAAAACTTCGCGAAATGCACATTTTGCTACATTTACAATATCATAAAATTAACCAATGTTATTTAATCTTGCAAAGAACTTTACAAAAAAACCTGCAAGAGTGTATTGCAAATTGCGCTCTTTCACAAGAAAAGGAACAAAAAATCTTTAATGATTTATATATCGGGTTGGATTTGTGGCTAGATACGCTTGCGCAAAGAATCTTTAGCGCATTGGAGAAAAAGCCCTTTACTTTTGCACAAAAAGAAAAAGGTCTTTTGCGCACAAAGTCTGTTGAAACTAATAAAGAAGTGGTAATTCTCCCAATAGAAAAGCTACATATAGAATTACAAAACCAAGATACGCAATTAGTGAAAGATTATAAGGCGCTAAGTGTGAAAATTAAGAACTTTTTGGATTTGTTTGTGCGCTCTATTGGGCAAAATACCAATGCCTTAAAACAAGAATTAGCAAAATGGCAGCATAATGCCCCCAAAAATATTGAGCTTTATCTTGTCGCACCTCAAAGTCAAGCATTGGGAAATTTGCGAGAATTTGCTCAAAATTGTTACGAAAATCTACTAGATGATTTTAACAAAAATGCTCTTGTTGCAACCTCTTATTTGCGTAGTGAATTGAATGTCTTAAGCAATTTTCTAGCTCTTAGCTATAATAATGCAATAGATTTGACTTTGAATCGTTTGGATTTAAAGATTAAAAATGCAATCACTAAGCATAGAGAAAATCAAGAGGAGTTTGCCTTGTTTAATCCGACTTTGGAAAATGTGCGAGAGAGTTTAAATGAAACTTTTTGCTTTGAACAATTTCAAGCGCGTCTTTTTGGACCAATGAATTGCCTTAAAAAAACTTATGCGCAGTTTTTGAATCAAAATGAACAAACCACACAGGATAAAATGCAATTAATTACGCAAGCCTCTTTTGAACTTAAGAAAGAAATAGATAAAATTATGCAGAATCTCACAGCAATTAAGGCAGAGCAAAAGAGTGTTGATATTCAAAAATAAAAAAGTGGAATTAGAATTGCTTAATCTACTTTAACACGCCAATAATGGCGACGAATTTAGGATTAAAGACTGAAGGGAAGTTTATGAAAGTAGAGCTCTTAGAGCCATACATTCAAATCAGTATCGAAAAAGAATCGCAATTTTTAAAACGTGCGGTGGATTTTGCTTATAAGCATTTTTCCAAAGCCTATCGTCTTTCAAGCTCTGTGCTAATCTTAGACGATGGCGAACGTTACAAAAAAGACTATTTTTTGAATTGGGCATACCATGTCGCAATGCAAGAGGAAGCCAAAAAAGACAGCGAGGATTTCCAAACAATTATTGATAGCAGTTATTTGCCTATTCGTATTAAAATGATTGAAAATCGGGCGGTATTGGAACATATTATTGTGTCTTTGCAGATTATTCAAAGCTCTTTTGGTAATTCGCAAGTATGCTTGAAACTCAATCGTCCAAGTCGTCTTGCAAGAAGATATTTGAGTTCTTTATTTCAAGAATTTGTGCTAAGCTATACAAGACAGGAGATTTTCTTGGATTCTAGTAGCCCTTATTTTTGGGAGAAGCTCATCGGCGCACTTTCAATCAAAGTGATTCATAATATTGTGTTGGATTTTGATTACGAAACTTTTAAAACGCACAATACTTTTGAATGCTTTGAGGAATATTTAACCAAAGAGGAAAAAATCCTTAAAAAAAGCTATAAGATTCTAGGTTGTGGCTATAATGATGATTTTGAATGTGTAAAAAATCGTTATATTGAACTTGCTAAAATCTATCACCCAGACAATGTTTATGGGCAAGATAAAAAAATTATTGATGGCTATGCGGAAAAATTCCGCTTAATTAACGAAGCGTATGAAAATATTAAATCCAATTTCAAACGCGTAGCATAAGGAGTGAAAATGTCTAATGCAACACAAAAAGAACCTAATTCAAATGAAGATGTATTTTCTACCGCGATTCCAGACAATATTTTTGATAGTTTTGAGGAATTTAAAGGCGAGCCACAAGAGAAACAATCGGCAAAGCCAAAGGAGAAAGCATATGTGGAATATTCTTTAGAGGATTCCCAAGAAGATTCTAATAAAGGACGTTTTTTGGCGTATTTGTTTTTGCTTATCGTGCTAGTTGGGCTGATTTTTGGTGGAGGATATTATTTTCTTACACAACCTAGTGGAGAAGCTTTACTAAGCAAAGCACAAGAAATATTGGGATTCCAAACACAACCTAATTTGCAAAATGGAATCGTAGAATCACAAAGGGAAGCCATAAGTGAGTTTGCTAAAGAGGAGGAGATTAAACGCCTACAAGAAGCACTTTATCAAAAAGAAAAAGAGCTTGCAACGCTTTCGCAGTCTGTAGATAGCTTGAGTTTATCTGTCAAAGAAATGCAAAACGCAAATAGTGCAAACTCCAATACAATGGCTAGGTTGCGCTACACAATTAAGCCTAAAAAACAAATCATTACCGAATGTTTTTCTATGGGAGTTGGAACTTGGGAGATTCCACAAAGTTGCTTGCTCTCCATTGCGACAAAAGTAGATAAAGAATTGCAAGCAGATAAGCGTGTTGTTGCCTTTGAAGTGCAAGGAATCGTAGATACGAATCCTTATCGTGGATTGTCGCCAGAGCTTAAGCAAGAGGGACTTGCAAGCTTCCGCGCGTGGAACGCGATTCGTGCAATTAATGCCAAAATCCCTAATGCAACAGTGTTTGAGGGTCCAAGCTTGCAGTTAGAAAATAAACGCGGATACAGCATTAAAGCTTATTTTGTTGAATAAAATGAATTTAAATCCCCCCATTCACACTTTGGGCGTGTTTTTGCGCCCTTCAACTCCGGAATTGAAAGCTTATTTTTTAGAATTCCAAAGTTTGGCTTTGGATTTAGGTTTTAATGTTATTTTGGATTCTTTAAGTGCGGGAATGATTGGTATGCGTGGGTTGAACTTTGAAGAGCTTTGTATGCAATGCGATGCGTTAATTTCCATTGGAGGAGACGGCACATTGATTTCAACCGCACGACGTTCTTTCGCATTTGGTAAGCCAATTTTGGGCATTAATATGGGGCATTTGGGATTCCTTACGGATTTGCAAAAAGACGAAGTGGAATCCTTTTTGCCTCATCTTAAAACAGGAAATTACAATATCGCAAATCATATGATGCTAGAGGGAAAAATACAAAACAATCAAAAGAATAATGCGAGTTTTTTTGCCTTAAATGATATTATTCTTACGCGTTTAGACGAGGCTTCTATGATTTATTTAAAAGCATATATTGATGGAGAATATTTTAATGCGTATTATGGCGATGGATTGATTATCGCTACACCTACGGGTTCTACGGCGTATAATATTAGCGCAGGCGGTGCGGTGGTTTATCCCTTTTCTCGTAATTTGCTTTTAACTCCCATTTGTGCGCATTCTTTGACACAGCGTCCGCTGATTTTACCAAGTAGTTTTGAGATTCAAGTAGAGCTTGGTGAGCAAGGACGTTGCAATGTAGTAATTGATGGACAAGAGAGCAAGCCCTTGAAGTTTGGTGAGAAAATCGCAATTCGCGTTCAAGACAATGGCGTGAAACTGATTCATAATGCACATTGGGATTATTTTAAAATCTTGAAAGAAAAATTCCATTGGGGAGATTTTGAATAATGCAAAAGTTGCTCCTTCATCAAATCACCATTAAAGATTCCCCAATTTTTAAACAAATAACTTTTTCCCCTAGTGCGCATTTTAATGTTTTTAGCGGGGCAAGTGGAGCAGGGAAATCCGTGCTTATGGAATCTATCCTTGCTCTTTTTGGTTTGCGTGAATGCAATGCGCAAGTTTTAGAAGCAACTTTGGAATTACAAGGATTTGGAGAGGAGTTTAAGGGGCTTTTTGATGAGGGAGAGATGATTTTGACTTTGACCAAAAAAGACAAGATTCGCTTTTTTTTGAATGCGCAAAATGTCCCTAAAAAGAAAGTTCAAGCACTTTTTGCCCCCTTTTTGAAGCATTTAAGCACTAAAGCGGACGATGTGATAGGTGTAGAAAATTTATTTTTGATTTTTGATTCTTTTTGTTCCTCTAAGGATTCTAAATACAAGGTTTTATTGCAGGCTTATAAGGATTCTTTTGCACAATTTTTAGATGCAAAGGCTGCGCTTAAAAAACTGCAAGAGGAAGCATTAAAGGTTGCAGAGCTTAAGGAATTTGTGCGCTTTGAGATTCAAAAGTTAGAATCCCTTAATCCAAAAAAGGGGGAATATGAGGAGCTTTTGGAGCTCAAAAAAGAGATTTCAAAGAAAGAAAAAATCAATGAAAGTCTGCAAGGAGTGCAAGAGTTTTTAAGTCATCGCTCCAAAGTTTCCCATTTTCTAAACTTGCTTGGAAGTGAAAATGATACGATTTTGAATGCCTTAAACGAGTTAGAGGCATTGTGTGAGCAAGAAAGTGAGAGATTGGGGGAGTTAGAGAATATTAATCCTGAAGAGATTTTGAATCGTTTGGAATCTCTAAGTGCGCTAAAGCATAGATATGGAGGTGTAGAGGAGGCATTGGAATACTTGGAATCTAAAAAGAAAGAATTAGAAAAATATGAAAATTTGGATTCTATTTTAAAAGATTCTACTTTGCAATTTGAATCTGCTAAAAAAAGTTTGGTAGAAAGTGCGAATGCTTTGAAAAAGCTACGAGAAAAATATCTTTCTAGCTTTAAAGAAACTTTAAGTAATGCGTTAGAATCCCTTAAAATGCCTAAGGCAGAAGTTGCTTTACATCCTATTGAAGAGGTGGAATCCTATCAGCCTTTTGGCAATCAAATCTTGGAGATTTCCCTAAATACTGTGCTTAAAAATCTTAGTGCAGGGGAGTTTAACCGATTTCGTCTTGCACTTTTGCTTACACAAAGCGTGCAAGAAAAAAATCAAGCCATTATTATTTTAGATGAGGTAGATGCGAATTTAAGTGGCGAGGAATCCCAAGGGGTCGCAGAAGCTCTTAAGACACTCTCTGAAAATTATCAAATCTTTGCGATTTCTCATCAATCCCATATGCCAAGTTTAGCTGATACACATTTTTTGGTTCAAAAAGGTGCGCAAGGTTCAAAAATCATTCCTTTGGACAAAGAGGGCAGAATCCGCGAGATTGCGCGTATGATTAGTGGTAATGAAATCACAAAAGAGGCGTTGGATTTTGCTATGAAATGTATTGAGGGAAATCAATACAAAAAATCTTAAGATTCCAATATGAATCTCTTAACATTGCGAAAATTTGCGCATTATTTAAAGCAAACGCCACCCCTTAAGCTGCGCTCTATTTATAGAATCGCGGACAATTTGTTTAAAATTGACATCAATGGCGATTTGTTTTTTGTGGATTTAAGTAAGGGCAAAAGCACGATTTTTATCACGCAAGAAACGCTCCTTTGCTCTAAAGTTTATCAAGCTCCTTTTGATAAAAGCTTGCAAAAATATTGCTTTAATTCTTGGATTGTAGATGCAAAGGTAGATGGTAATAATCGTATTTTGCAACTTGTCTTGGAAACCAAAAACAGCTATAAAACTTCCCAAGTCGTCTTGCAGGCTGAATTTACGGGTAAAAATACGAATCTGATTTTGCTAGATTCC
>NZ_CATKCB010000154.1:0-23007 GCF_949747025.1 Helicobacter sp. UBA3407
CCAAAAATTAGGCTTTTTGAGGCAGTATTTGCCCATTTTTTTAACACTCTTTCAATAAAAGTGCTAAAGTTACTAAATCCATTTTTGAGACACATTACTCCAAATAGGAAAATTGCGATTCCAGAACTTGCACCCAAAAAAGAACTAGACTCATAGAATAAATACCCTAAAATACCAAAAACAAGAAGCAATATAATATTTCGCATAATCTTTCCTTGAAATTGTTTGCGTTTGAGAAAAAGTAAAAAGTTATTTTACGACGATTATTATTAAATTAATATAAGCTTAAATCTAAATAATAAAAAGAAATATAAAATGATTGTGTTATATGTTTTCTCTTGTAATTGCATTTCTTGTTGTGTCGTCGCAAGGAAACGTAGATGGTCAAAACAATCTATAATTTGTGGAATCCTCGTAATGTCTCATTGGGAGAGTTTGGAACGAAAAAATAATGGCTATCTTACTTTGGCATAAGATTCCTTGAAAAGCATATTTTTCAAGGAATATATAGAATTTTCTTATGATTTCTAATTAGGAAATTATAGTATATACTTATAAAATAATAATTCCTTAGATTAATTTAATGTAAGTTTTATTCTCAAGTAATACAAAGAAAAAGTTTAGTTTTTCACAAAAGGAGTGAATATGCCTTATGAATTACTTAAAAATGTAAAAATTTGGTTGTTGGATTCATATTGTAAATCCAATAGTTTTCAGAATGAAAGCTTATTTAAGCCCTTTTGTGTAAAGTTTTGCGAGCAAGCGTTTGCGGCGAATCTTGAAGCGCAAAAAGGGCTTGGAATTGTTTCCAATGATGTTTGAGGAGAAAAACGCCTATGCGAGTATAGGTTATGCGTTGTATTCCCTGACGTCTTATGTTTTTAGCGAGAATCCTATCAAATATAAAACAAAAATTAAAGGAGAATCTGAAAAGCAGGATAAAATGGATTTTTGGTGTGCAGAAAAAGATTTTAAATTTGAAGCCTATATAGAATCCAAAAAACTATGGTTAAATATTGGTAATGTTAAATGGGAATTTGGTAAATCTTGTAACATTCTCATAAAAAAAGCATTTGAGCAAATCAAAAGGCTGAAAAGTGCAGGTGTGGATAAAAAGAGTAGCAAATACACAGAGGGTGCAGTTTTTAAAGTTGTTCTTTTTCAGATTCCAATCGTCTATCACCCTAAATTTAAGCCAGAGGACGCGGATTTGGAATCTGCACCGAAGCATTTAGAAAATCTTTAATAATAGCGTCAGAAAGCATTTCAGGGGCAATATGGGCTTGCTCTTAAGCGTCTTGGATATGCGTCCTTTTGGTGTTTGAGAGGAAGAAGTAGAGTGCAATCCCTTTAATATTCTTGCTGCTGTGGTAATGCAATAATTATCAAGCGTTAATTATTGTTTGGATTCTACCTTTAAATCCACAATTCTTGCCTTGCCTCTGAAGACTTTCAAGGTTACAATCGCTTGATTGTTGGGTTTGGCAAGGAGATTTTGAATTTCTTGCGCCTTTTCTTTTGTAGCGAAGTATTTTTCTATGTTTCTTCCTAAAGAAAGGCGCGAAAAGTAACTTTTGGGGGCTTTTGTTTTGATATAAAGTTGATTTTTGGGTGGTTTAGTTAGAATCTCTTTAAAGATAAAATTTCCTTTATCTACTCTTTCAAGACATACGAAAACCTCTGCATTCAATGGAATCTCCGCATACATAGATTTTTTAAGCTTTACCCCATAATCTAGCCATACGAAATCTCCTGAAAGTAAATCTCTAGGGTCGTATCCTTTGGCAATGACTTTCACTTCTGTGCCAAAATAGATTGGTAAATAAGCAGAAACAAACATTGCTCCAATCAGAATAAATTGCAATGCACACGCAAGAAAAAGCCATTTTGTCCTAAGCATTTTTTCTCCTTGCAAAAAGAAGTAATCCCAATCCAAAGCACAAGAATACTACACTTGCACCAATATAATCTCCCAATAAATCTAAATAACGAATCACTATCAATAACGAAAAAGTAAGTAATCCCAAAATTTTATGATTTTCTTTGATGAAATGAATGCCTAATAAAAAAGTAAAGAATGAATAAAATCCTTTAAGAATTATTGCGTTTGTTGGATATAAATTGGAATAATTACCAATCAATAAAAGACTTATTGTCAAAATGCCTAAAAAATAGTGTTTGAAATACAGATTGATTGCACCCAATAAAATCAATAAGGCAGATAGAGAGATAGAGGAGATTGATAAGAATAAATGGTTTGCATCATAACTTAGAGCAATGAAGGTCAAAGCTAGGGCAAAAAAGGCGTAAGATTGGTAGGACTTGAGATGAAAACCTAAAATAATTAAAGAAAGCCACGCAAGGGTGGATAAATTTAAATTATTCCCCTGAAAGTTGTATAGATATAAGTTTAAAAACACAAAATTCAAAAAAGCAAGGAATCTTGCAGCATTTAAAGAAAGACAAAAGAGGATTCCGCTTTGCACTATAATCCCAAGCAAAATGAGACAAATAAATAAATGAATGGAGTGATTGTCAAAACTTAAAAAATACCATACGCTTGTCAATAGGTAGCCTGTGATAAAGACAGAAAAAGACTTTAAAATAAGGGCAAGAAACAAGACAACACAGCCAACGCTTAAAAAAGCTAATGCAGTATCCTCACCAAGATGATAGATTTGCGAAAGTAGAGCAATATTTGCAAGTAAAACAAAACCACTTAGGATTCCAAAACCTTGTTGGAATATGGAATTTTTGGAGTAAAATATTCCCAAATGCGTGGCAAAAAGTGTGGCAAGAAGCAAAAATGTCTTAAGAATATTTGGAATCTGTTCCCAATTATAAGCGACAAGCGTCAAAAGAGAAAGCCCTATGAATACAAAAGCCAAAGTGATTAAAAGAGGAAAATCCGAATTTTCATCAAAATGATAAAAACCAAAAATTGCTTTTTCTTGCTCTTTGTTGATAAAACCCTCATTGGCAAGTTTAATGATTTCAGATTTTAGAAAAGATTTTTTGTTGAAAAACAATTTAAATCCTTAAGTATAATAATAAATCTTATTAAATGTTAAGAGTGAAATTATTAAAGATTTTCGTGGCATAAATTTTATGTTTGCAAAAAGTTGCAAACATAAAAAATATTGGTTAGTTTTTGGTTTTATCTACAAGTTTGCCAGCAGAAATCCAAGGCATCATTTCGCGAAGTCTTGTGCCGACTTTCTCAATTGGGTGATTTGCTAAATTTTTGCGCTCCGCATTCATTCTTGCATAACCTGCTTTGCGCTCTAGGATAAAGTCTTTTGCAAATTTACCTCCCTGAATATCTTTTAGAATCGCACGCATTGCCTTTTTGGATTCGTCATTGATAACGCGCGGACCGCTTACCATATCGCCATATTCAGCTGTGTTTGAAATAGAATAGCGCATATCCGCTAAACCGCCTTGATAGATTAAATCCACGATGAGTTTAAGTTCATGCAAGCATTCAAAATATGCCATTTCTTCAGGATATCCAGCCTCAACGAGTGTTTCAAATCCAGCTTGCACCAAGCTAGAGACTCCACCGCAAAGCACAGCTTGTTCGCCGAATAAGTCAGTTTCTGTTTCGTCTTTGAAAGTCGTTTCAATGATTCCACTGCGTCCGCCACCGATTGCACTTGCATAACTTAATGCGATTGCTTTTGCATCGCCTTTGCTTGTATCTTGTTCTACTGCAATCAAATCAGGGATTCCCCCACCTTTGACAAACTCACTGCGCACGGTGTGTCCGGGTGCTTTGGGTGCAATCATAATAACACCTACACCTTTTGGTGCTTTGATTTGTCCAAAATGCACATTAAATCCGTGTCCAAACGCAATAATTTGATCTTCATTTAAATTTGGTTCAATATCGCGCGTAAATATATCGGCTTGCAATTCATCGGGGATTAGAATCATTACCAAGTCTGCCCATTTTGTCGCTTCGCTTACTTCCAATACTTTAAAGTTTTTGGCTTCCGCTTTTGCCCAGCTTTTGCCGCCTTTATAAAGTCCGATTGCTACTTCTACGCCAGAATCACGCAAGTTTTCCGCGTGTGCGTGTCCTTGAGAGCCAAAGCCAATAATTGCAACTTTTTTCTTTTTGATAAGTCCTAAATCGCAGTCTTTGTCGTAATAAACTTTTAATGCCATTGTTTCCTCTTTTTAAGTGAAATGTAAGATTTGTGATTATATTGCATTTTTCCTTAGCAGATACTTTGCCGAGTAGAACTCATTGGCTTTGGTATAATATATATTTTAATAAATTTTTTTATTATAATTATTTTTTGTATTTTATTTATTATTATGTCTATAATCCGTGGCGGAGAAAATGTTATAATCGCAAAATTATTTATAAAGGATTTAGAAGTGATGCTTTCTTTTTCTTTGTTTTTGGTGTTGCTTTTGATTTTGCTTTTGAAAGTATTTTATTGGTTTCGTTGAGGGTTTAAATCAAAAATTTACCATAATAAATTATTTTTTGTAAGCATAATATAGAAATGCTCCCATTCCTATAACAAATACAATAACTAAAAATACAATCATTATAATGTCTAGTAGGCTCATATTTCCCCTTTTTGATTAATTTCGCGTTCTCGTAGTTGTCCGCACGCAGCACTAATATCTAAGCCTTTGGATTCCCTAATGGTGCAGAATAAACCCTTTTTGAGTAAAAATTCTCGGAATGCTTCTACTTTTTCTCGTTGTGGTCTTTGATATGGACTGCCTTTATGGGGATTAAAATAAATTAAATTAACTTTTGCTTTGATTTTATTCAAAAGCGCGACAAGTTTTTTTGCGTTTTCTAAACTATCGTTTATTCCATCTATCATTAGATATTCAAACATTATGCGTTTGCGACTATCTATCGGAAAAGCTGCTATTTCGTCAATAATTGCTTGGATATTATAGGCTTTGTTGATGGGCATTAGTTGTGTGCGCAACTCATCACTTACTGCGTGTAGAGAGATTGCAAGTTGCACTCCTAAATTGAGCATGCCTAGTTTTTTGATTTTTGGAGCAATTCCGCTTGTAGAAATTGTTTGCCTGCGCACAGAAATATTTAAGCCGTCTAATTCACTTAAAATATGGATACATTGCGTAACATTTGCCAGATTATCTAGCGGTTCTCCCATACCCATATATACGATATTGATTGCTTTATTGTTTGGCAAATTTTGGTCTTTTTTGATTGCAACAACTTGATAAACAATTTCCCCAGCTGTTAAATTTCGCACAAATCCTCCCTTTGCAGTCAAGCAAAAACTGCAACCAACTTTGCAACCGATTTGTGAAGAAAGGCAAAGAGTGAATTTATCTTCTTTCATTTTTAAAAATACTGCTTCATAAGTTAGATTGTCCTGTGTCGCAAAGAGGTATTTTATGCTTCCGTCTTGGCTCTGCTCTTTTTTATTTATGCTGATGTTTTGACTAGTAAAATATTCATTTAAATAAATTTTTAAGTCTTTTGGCAGATTATTCATTGCGTCAAAGTTGGTTTCATAATGTGTATAAAGCCAATGATAAATCTGTTTTGCACGAAATTTTTGGAATCCTGCTTGTTCTAAATTTATGCCTAATTCTTCCAAAGTCAAATCAAAGATATTTTGTTTGCTTGTTTGAGCTGAAAGATTCATTGTGTTTTTAATCATTGATGAAAATTCGTTGATTTGGAATAAATGTAGGATTCTAGTCTTTTTATTGCTGCTTTGTGATTGGCAAAAAATTCTTTTTGTGCTTCCGAATGTGTATGATTTGTAACACAAAAGATTCCAATCACAGGGAGCTCAAATGCTTTCGCAACTTGTAAAATACTAAAAAATTCCATATTCTCATAAGTGATTCCAAGCTTTACCAAATGTTTAGCAAGCGTGGAATCCGTTGTAATATAATTGCTAGAATTAACAATTTTTAAATTTTGAGACAAAATATCATTGGAGTTTTTTGTCATTGTTTCACATGAAACATTCGTTAAAAAATTATTTAAAGGAGTGTAACACTGTTTTTGCAAAAAAGACAATTCTATATTTGTAGCACTTTGTGTTTCAAAAATTTCAAGCAAAGGAATGGATTCCATATAAGCACCACAAGTGCCAACAAAAGTAATTTCCTCTGGTCTATCATATAAAATAGAACGTGTCAAATTAATTGCAGATTCTACTAGCCCCACACCAATACTTTTAGCAAAAGAAAAAGCTTCCATTTTGCCTGCGCAATAAATCATTGTCTTATTCCTGTATTTCTTTGTAGTATAAATGCGATTCATTCTTTTTAATCGTTTTTTGTTCTGGGATTTGAAGAACTTGATAGAATCGCGGCTTTTCCAAATAGTCTATTTCAATGACATCACCTGTTTTTATATTGCGGCTTGCTTTTATGGGAATTCCATCAATTTTGATAACACCGCTTGTGAGCATATCTTGTGCAATGGAGCGTTTTTTTGTAATATTCACTGCATTCAGAAATTTATCTATACGCATATTTTATCCTTAAAATTTGCAAAATTGTAGCCAAAAGAATATTAAATTGTTGCTATAATACCACAAAATTTTTAAGGAGTGAAAATGAATAAGAAAAATATCAAAAAAGTTGTGCTTGCTTATAGTGGCGGTTTGGATACAAGTGTGATTCTAAAATGGCTCGGGGATAATTATCATTGTGAAGTCATAACTTTTACAGCGGATATCGGGCAAGGTGAGGAGGTAGAGCCTGCACGAGCTAAGGCACAGAAGTTAGGAATCAAGCCCGAAAACATTTTTATCAAAGATTTGCGCGAAGAGTTTATCCGAGATTTTGTTTTCCCGATGTTTCGTGCAAACTCCATTTATGAGGGTGAATATTTGCTAGGGACAAGTATTGCTCGTCCCTTGATTGCAAAACATTTGGTAGAAATTGCAAAACAAGTTGGTGCAGACGCAATCTCACACGGAGCAACAGGCAAAGGTAATGATCAAGTGCGTTTTGAAATCGGTGCGTATGCTCTAAATCCAGACATTAAAGTTATTGCTCCTTGGAGAGAATGGGATTTAAATAGTCGTGAAAAATTATTAGAATACGCAGAATCTGCGGGGATTCAAATTGAAAAAAAGGCAAATAAATCTCCTTATTCTATGGACGCAAATTTGTTGCATATTAGTTATGAGGGACAGATTTTGGAAAATCCAAATGTCGCTCCTGAAGAAGATATGTGGCGTTGGAGCGTTTCCCCTAAAGATGCACCCAATGAATCAGAAGTGATTAGTATTGAGTTTAAAAATGGTGATGGAATCGCAATCAATGGAGAAAAGTTAAGCCCGGCAAATTTTTGGGCTAAATTGAATGAACTAGGTTGTCGTCATGGAATCGGGCGTTTGGATTTAGTAGAAAATCGTTATGTAGGAATGAAATCACGTGGTTGTTATGAAACTCCGGGGGGAACAATTTATCTCAAAGCTCATCGTGCAATGGAATCGCTCTGCCTTGATAGAGAAGAAGCACACTTAAAAGATGAGATAATGCCAAAATACGCTAGCCTAATCTATAATGGTTATTGGTTTAGTCCAGAGCGCGAAGCATTGCAAGCGTTGATTGATAAAACACAGCAAAAAGTTGAGGGTATTGTGCGATTAGAGCTTTATAAAGGCAATGTGATTGTGCTAGGAAGAGAATCCAAAAATTCCCTCTTCAATGCCGCATATAGCACTTTTGAGGAAGATTCTGTCTATAACCAAAGTGATGCAGAGGGATTTATCAAACTCAATGCTCTACGATTCATTATTTCGGGTAAAACGCGTAAGTAATTACAGCAAAAGTGCTACTTGTGCGGTTTGAGTAAAATCTCACCGCACGCAAGAATCATAAAAAATTCATATAGTTAAAATTAAAATAATAAATAATATTGATTAAAATATTAATTTGTCAATTGTTTTTATATTTTTTCTGTATCCATTCGCTAAAAGTTGCAAGATACATATAAAAGAGTGGAATAAAGAAAACTGCTAAAAAAGTCGCAGCAAGCATTCCACCAAGCACGCCAGTGGCGATGGAATGTCGGCTTAATGCCCCCGCTCCGCTACTTACTGCCAATGGTAAAACTCCCATACTAAAGGCGAGTGAGGTCATAACGATTGGGCGGAATCGCAATCTTGCTGCACCAATAGCGGCTTCTATAATGCTTTTCCCCTCGTGTTCTCTAAGCTGCATAGCAAATTCTACAATTAAGATTGCATTTTTTGCTGCAAGCGCGATAAGGACAAGCAATCCAACTTGAAAATAAATATCGTTTTCTAATCCTCTTAAAAAAGTTGCAAGAATTGCTCCAAAGAGCGCGAAAGGCACAGCACTAAGAACACATAGTGGCATAAGCCAACGTTCATACTGCGCAACAAGAATCAAAAAAACAAAGACAAGCCCAAAAATAAAAGCTGTTGCGCCACTAGATTGACTTGCCTTTTCTTGATAGGTTGAACCTGCGTAAGCAATGTCATAGCCTTGCGGAAGAATCTTTGCGGCAATTTCTTCTATTGCTGCTATGGTATCACCACTAGAATAACCTTCATTAGAATAACCAATCAGTTGGGCTGCAGGAAAAAGATTAAAGCGATTGACAATTTCCGCACCTGTGGTGTATTGGAAGCTTAAAAGCGTGCTCAAAGGGACAAAATTACCATCTTGCGATTTGACAAAAACACTACTCAAATCCTCTGGGGATTGCCGATAATCTTGTTCAGATTGTGCAATCACGCGAAATGTGCGATTGAAAAGCTCAAAGTTATTCACATAATAGCTTCCAAAAGTTACCTGCATTGTGCGAAAAATATCATAAATATTGACATTGAGTGCAGCTGCTTTTTCTCTATCTAAATACACAGAGACTTGAGGAGTATTCACAGCAATGCTAGTAAAGGCATTACGAATCTCTTTGCGTTTAAGTGCTTCTTGCACCATTAAATCAGTGTATTTTTTGAGTTCCTCTAGGCTTCCACCCTCCTTGCTTTGCACATAAATATTTACACCACTTGAATCAAGCCCAATAATAGTTGGTGCTTGCGTGGCAATAAAACGCGCATCGGGATATTTTTGTAGTTCTTTAGTGATGTTTGCAATAAATGCCCTATCGCTTTTATCTTTATCTGTGCGCTCACTCCAATCAATAAGTCTATAGAATCCCACGCCATCACTGCTTTTGAATCCTCCTGAAAGAAAACTATATCCAACAATGGTAGTCATTTCAGCTACAAGAGGATTGCTTTCTAAAGTAGCAATCAGGTCTTTTTGCACTTGTGTTGTGCGTGAGAGTGCTGCACCATCTGGTAGAATCGTATGAATATTAACAATTCCCATATCTTCTGCTGGGACAAGCGAATGCGGCGTTCTTTGGAAAAGGTCATAAGTTACAAAGAGCATAGCAATCAATAGACAAAGAAAAAGCAGTCCTCTTTTGAGAACCTTCGCCACTTGTTGGGAAAATTTCAATGTGAGTTTCTCAAAAAACTCATCAAATTTGGCAATAAGATAAAGGGGCTTTGCCTTTGTTGGTTTAAGATACATTGCGCAAAGACTTGGTGTGAGGGTGAGGGCAACGCAACCCGAAATCACGACTGAAATCACGATTGTAATCGCAAATTGTCGGTAGATTTCCCCGCTAAATCCTCCCATAAACGCAACAGGAATAAAGACCGCACTTAAAACCAAGACAATCGCAACTACAGGGGCAGTAATCTCTTGCATAGAACGAATCGTAGCTTCTTTGGCGTTTAAATGCTCTTGGTGCATAATGCGCTCTACATTTTCAATCACAATAATTGCGTCATCTACTACGATTCCAATCGCAAGAATTAGTCCAAAAAGCGTAAGGAGATTAATCGTAAAGCCAAAAAGATATAATCCGATAAAAGTGCCAATTAATGAAACAGGTATCGCAATGCAAGGAATAATCGTTGCGCGCCAATTTCCTAAAAAAAGATAAATAATTAAGACAACAAGAACAATTGCTTCAAAAAAGGTTTTTACAACTTCTTTCATAGATTGCACGATAAACTCTGTGGGGCGAAAAGGATTAGAGTATTTAATGCCTTCAGGAAATTTTTGTGATAATCGTTCCATTGTTTTTTGGACATTGTCCGCGACATCAAGAATATTTGCTCCCGGCTGCAATGTAATACGAATCGGAACAGAGGGAGTGGAATTGTAAAAATAGGAGGTGAGATATTCTTGCGCACCAAGTTCCACCCTTGCGACATCTTTTAGTCGTAGCATAGAGCCATCAGGATTTGCTTTAAGAATAATGTTTTCAAACTCTTCTGTGCTAGAAAATAATCCTTTTGTTACGATTGTGTAAGCAAATTCGCTCCTTTCAATAGGCTCAACTCCAAGCTTGCCCGGAGCAAATTGAGAATTTTGCTCTTGAATCTTATCAATCACCTCTAAAGGTGCAAGATTAAAAAAATTGAGCTTATCTGGTAATAACCATATGCGCATTGCATAATCCGAGCGTCCCCACAAATCAACATCTCCGATTCCGCTAATACGCTTGAGCTCATCTACAACATTTAAAAGTGCGTAGTTTGCTATATCAAGTTGTGAATGATTGGGATTATCTGAATAAATATGATACATTCCAATTACAGCAGTGGAGCGTTTGCGCACGGTTACGCCAAGTCTTTGCACTTCACTAGGAAGTTGGCTAAGAACAGCCTGCACGCGGTTATTGACATTGACAACAGCCATATCTGGGTCGGCATTATTATTAAAAAAAACGCTCAAATTCATTGTGCCACTACTCGTAGTAGAGGTTTGGATATAAATCATTCCCTCCACGCCATTAATGCTATTTTCTAAAATGCTCGCAACATTTGTAGAAATCGTTTCTGCACTTGCTCCGGGATAGTTTGCACTCACAACAATTTGTGTTGGAACAAGTTTGGGATATTGTTCTATGGGAAGATTAAAAAGGCATAAAAGCCCAGCAATAACGATGATAATAGAAATTACTGCGGAGAATGCGGGGCGGTTGATAAAAAACTTTGAAAACATCAATTTTCCTTAGGATTCTATAATAATTCTTTGCATTTTTAACCGCAACATTCTAGCATAAAAGCGTGAGGCAAATGTGAATTTATTATAAAGAATCATAATTGGTTTTTTTATAACTTTTTCCCAAAAATACGCCCAATATGCCCCAAACAAAAGAAATTGCAGCACCGCACAAAAGTACGCATAGAATCCCTACGTTTGCAAGCAAGCTTTCTGCTTGGGCTGAGAGCGCGTCTCCTCCGCGATATACAACCGTGTCAAAGAAGTTTTTGACTTTGTATTTAGAATCTGCGTCCAGCGGCACAAACAGCATTTCGCGTCCGGGCTTAACGAGTGCGTATTCGCCTACACGGCGGATACTCATCACGACAGCCAAAGGCAAAAACGCAGGGTGCGTGAAGCTAAGGACAATGAATCCTAGTGTGATGACGAAACCAAGCGTGCTTAAAAGATAAGTAATGCCCAAAAACTTCACTATTTTTGCGGTTAAAAAGATTTGGATAAATAAAGCTGAAATCTGCACGATAAGGTCAATGTTTGCAAATGCCGCAATTCTTGCCTCGCGTGTAGGAAAAACTTCACGAATGATTCTTGCTTGCTCCATATACAAAAAGGTAGAAACGCTCGTGAGTAAAAGGATAAAGGCGCAGAGTGCGAGCAGGTATTTGGAAGCGATGATGAGTTTAAAGCCAATAAAAGGGTTCTTTGAGCCAATCACTTGATTGAATCTCTCCAACGATTCTACATTTTCAAAGTATTTTAACTCGCGCAAAATGAGATTCTTTAGTATAATACCGATAAAAAGCAAAGCAATGGAGAGAAAGACGAGATTTGCCACACCAAAATTTGCGACTAAAATACTCACACTGCTTGCCCCTGCAATGCTTCCAAGACTTGCCCCTGCGGAGATGATACCAAAAAGCCTTGTGCTTTCCTCTTTGTTAAAGACATCGGTGAGCAAGCTCCAAGCAGAAGAGAAAGCAAAGAGATTAAAAACGCTAATCCACACATAAAACACGCGAGAAAGCCAGATAAATTCTGCGGTGTGTGGCTTGAAAATCTGCATTAATGCATAAAAAATAAGCAGATTGAGCGCAAAAAAGATAAAGACGCAATCGGCGTAGAATCTCCTTTTGATTTTGGTGCTTAGCCACATCAGGAGCAAAGATGCAAGGATACAAGCAATAAAAGTCGCCAAAAAGAGCCATTTTAGCTCCTCTTGTCCTCCCTCTAGTCCCAAAGCATCGCGCATAGGACGCAAAATCGCATAGGAGCTAAAGAGCATAAAAATAAACCCGCAAGAGAGGACTAGAAGCTTAAATTCTCCGTCTTTGAGACTAAAGAGTTTGTAGATAAATGCGCGCATTTTTATCCTTTATTGATAAACCTAGTATTATAAACCATTACACTTGGTGTTTGTCAAGAGGAAAAAGCATAAAAAATAAAAAGTTTTAATCCTCGTATTTTTTCAATTTCTCTAGCAATTCTTCTGCGCTAGCAAATTCATTGTCTTTTAGTGCATTTTCTCCCCATTTAGCTTGGAGATAAGGAATCTTTGCATTTCTTGCCGCTCCCTCGTCTTTGAGACAATTCCCAACAAATATGGACTTGGCAAAGGGAGCATTTTGTAAGATAAGATAAATCATCATCGGATTGGGTTTGGATTCTATTGTATCGTTTGTGCCAATAATAGAATCAAAATATTGGTCTATTTTATGCCTTTGTAAAATCGGCTTTAACCCTTGTTGTGGAGCATTGGAAGCAAGGGCTAGAAAGTAATTTCTTTTTTTGCAGGTTTGAAGCATTTCGCGTATCCCCGCAAACAAAACTGCACTTTGCTCATAGTGTTTGCCAAAATAAGATTCAAAACCAACCTTGTAGCTTTTATGCGGAAAATTCTCAATACCATAAAAGATTTTTGCACAATTAAGATTTGGCGTATGAATTGCGTGCTGCATTGTTTCTTGTGGAAGTGCAGGAAGATTTTTGTCTGCTCTAATTGCATTAATGGCTTCATAAATCGCATTTTCACTATCTATCAATGTCCCGTCCATATCAAAAATAACATTTATCATTCATTCCTCCATAAACTCATATCCATTCCTCTTTAATCCAAAATCCCCAACACTTGATAAAGTGGAATATCTCTTAAGAATCGTTCTACTAAATTTTCCAAAGATTCTTTGGGCAAATTTGGAATCTCGCACTTTACAAATTCTGCTAGTGATTCTTTTTTGTAGTTTCCTTGAATATAGCCTTTTAGGCAATTCCAAGTTATCGTGTCTAAAAAAATTCCTCCACCAATGCTTGCAGAGGCGAGAAAAAGTCCCGTGTTTTTAGGCTTTTGCGAGAAAAGCACTTGATTATGGGCTTTTGCTTGTGTTGAGATTCTGTGTGAGTATGCTTGCGCGGGGTGTAAGAATCCTTGTGTCATCATTGCACAAACGATAGGCAACAAAAACTCCATTTCAAGTCCGAAGTTTTGCACGAGACTTTGCAGAGTTTTTGGTTGGTAAGAATCTTTGGCAAAAAAATCTAAAATTTTCTGACAGAGGGTTTGAAATTCTAGCGGTGTTTCAGGGAGATTTTGGAATCCAAAAGGAGATTTTAACAGCACAAAATGGGTTTGCAAAAGTCGCTTTGTGCGCTCCTGTTGCGTCAGATTCCTTTTGCCTCGCACAAAGCAATCCATTCTAAAGGATTCGTTAATCCAATAATCTTTGAGCTGTTCTTGCAAGATAGAATCCCTAGCCTCTGCCAATAATACTTTTTGCTGTGCGCTAAAAGTTTGTGGGTCAAAATGCCACATTAACTTTGCACTTGTGCTAAATTCACACGATATTTGGCGCATAGATTCTGCCATTTGGCTAAAAAACAAGCAATGCCAATCTTTGTTAAAAAATTCGTGGCATAAATAATTAATTTCTCTTGTCTGCAATTCTTGATAAATCTCTTGTGTGCGGGGATTTTGCTGTGCATAAAGCGAAGAGGAAGCAAAAAAGTCTTTCGCCCAAGAAATCGTTTGTTGAATTCTTTTTTCTTGGTTACCGCTCGCATTGCTTTCATAGGTTTTTAGCAAGTGTCGCAAGGAATATTTCCCCTCCCAGCCCGGAAAAACATTGTAGCTTACATAAACGACCCCCCAAATCTAAACAATGGTTAATAATTTCGAAAATAACCTCTTGATTTTCTCGCGACACCCAGCTCCAAACGCCGTGTAAAATAATATAGTCAAACTTGCGATTCTCTTGCAATAATCGCTTGTAAAACCCCAAAAAGTCCTCTTCATACACTTGCGCGCAACTTTGTGAAGCAGCAATAAATTTTTGTGCGTGTTGGCAATGTGCGGGAATAAAATCATTCCCCATAAACTCTCCCTCACTGCAACTTGCGTGAAGCGTAAGGCTATTTCCCAACCCAAACCCTAGCTCAAGATAGCGGAATTTTCCTTGCGGTTTTGGACATTCCACCCCCGCTAAAGTCAAAGAAAAATCTATCCATAGAGGATTAAGCGCAGGAATAAAGTCATCTACATATTCTAGTTCCGTAGCGTATCCATAGGATTCCATTGTGTTTCCTTATTCAAAAATCCATTGCTTATAGTGCGGTAGTTGCGATTCTATGGCAAATTTACGTGCTTGAGATTGGAGATTGCTTGGAGAGAAAAAATGGGGTTGCGCATAAATAAAGCGCATAGCTTCGCTAAAAGCCTCTTTGTCATTAAGGGGGACAAGAATGCCTCCTTTGCAAATTTCACAATGCTTTTGATTGTCTATAAATTCGCCAAGTGGCTCTAAAATCTCTTTGGGCGCACAATCAGTTGTCAAAAGTGGAATCCCAAGTGCGAGGGATTCTACAAGCACATTAGGAAAACCCTCGTGATTGGAAGCAAACACGAAACAATCTGCAACGCTCAAAGGCGCGTAAGGGTTTGGAGTGCGTCCGAGCAAATGCACACAAGATTCTAAACCCAAGCTCAAAATCTGTGCTTCTAGCTCGTTTCTTTTCTCTCCCTCGCCAAAGATAAACAAATCCGCCTTGTCCTTAAAGTATTGCATACAATCCACAAGCAAGCGATGATTTTTACCGCTATCTAGTCGCCCAATACTGACAAAAGCAAATCTCCCACGCGCTTTGCTTGACAAGATTTGCTCCTTTAATGTGGAATCCTCACGACTTTGTGCATTGATTTTGTTTAAATCAAAAAAGTTTAAAAGCAAGGTGATTTTCTTTTGTGCGATTCCAAAATTTTCTACCAAGTCCGCGAGATTTTGTGGAGAATTTGCACTGATTTTATCTGCTTTGTTGTAAAGCAATGTAATCAACTTGCGATTTATCGTAGAGGAAAGATTGGAATAACCATATTGCTTGCTTGGATAGCTTCGCTCACAAATTAAGATTTTAGGGCTTTTGCGTGTTAATTTGCAAAGCATACCTGCTAGAATATTAATATAGTTTGGACGTGTCATCAAAGAAAGTGAAATCTCGCAATCTTGAATAATTTTGCGATATTTGAATGCAAGCAAAGGAAGTTTGAGGAGTTTTTTAAGCCCGCTTTCTGTGGTGCGATTCCGCCCCAAAATGATTTTTTGCACATTTAGAGGATAATGCTGAATATCCTCCAGCAAAACAAGCGTGATTGTATATTCCTTTGCCAGATTCTCCAACAAAAGTGAGGTAATGCGTTCCGCTCCTCCAGCCCCCAAAGAATAAAGCAAAATCACAAGTTTCATCGTAACAACTTAATCCTTTGGAGATTTTGTCTCATTGTTGTTGTGCAATTCTACTTTTAAAATTTCTATACTAACAGATTGCGCAAGAGAAGTCAGAATCTTTAAAGTTGTGCAAACCATAGAATCTACGCTAAATTTTTCTACAATCTGCGCACGCGATTGTGCTTTGAGGGATTCTAGCTTGTCTGAATGCTGCAAGGTGTAGAGAGATTTTAGGCATTCTAACGCGCTTTTATCGTCTTTTGGAGGGAAAAGAAACGCATAGGCATTTTGTCCAAAATCCGCAATAACTTTACTCTCACCCACATCACTTACGATTGGCACACAACCACACGCCATTCCCTCCGCAATAGAGTTTGAAAAACTTTCCGTATAAGAAGTAGAAAGGATACAATCAAAAAGTGGATAATAGGCTTCCACATCATTTTTTGCTCCTAAAAATAGGACATTGCGTTGTGTATCCCCTAGAATCTTTAGGCAGTCTTTTAGGATTTTTTCTTCGCATTTTCCAAGAGAGATGAAAGTAACCTCTACACCTTGTTGTGTTCTAGAATATTCTATCATTTCCTTTGCAGTGCGTGCAAAAAGCGGATAATCTTTGACTTTATCCATTCGTGCGACGATTCCAAAAACAAATGCGTCCTCTTGAATTCCAAGTTCTTTTTTGAATCTTGTAATCTCTCTAGGGTGGAATCGCGTCGTATCAATCCCATTATAAACCACTAATGCTTTTTTCATATAATAGCCCTTTTTTTGATAAAAGCTAAGTGCATCATAGGAATTACAAAGAATTGCATCAGCAAAACGACTTAAGAGTTTCTGTGTATAAAAATATAGCTTAGAAGCAAGGGAGAGATTGTTTAAATTAATCGCACTTGAACGGAATCCAAAAACTACTTTTGCGCCCAAAAATGCACCACAAAAAAGGCTAAAAATATTCATTTCAGGCATAAAGGCATAAATACAATCCGGTCGGAAATCTTTAATCACTTTACGATAGCGCAACAAAAATCCAATATCTTTGCGCCCTTTCTTATGCAAACAAATATGTGGAATCCCTGTAATTTCATATTCTAGGCGTCCGCCACCATAAAGCGTGCAAAGACGCAAATCTACCTCCGAACGCTTGGCGAGCTCTTGCGCAAGAAGCACCCATTGCCTCTCCGCTCCACCAAAATTTAAAGACCGAATTGCTAATAAGATTTTAATTTTTTTCATTGAATTATTTCTCTACCCTCTGACGAATTTTTAGTTTTGGCAAGAAAGAAATAGGCAAAAAAAGACAAGCAAAAACCTGCAATGCAAGCCAATTTGGATAGATTGCTAGACTTTGTAGAATCTTTTTAAATGCCTTTTTGCGGTTCCCTCCTTGTCGGTAAAGTAATGCTGCTGTGGCACAGAGCTTAGCTAAATGTGCGGGACAATATTTCAAACGTTCTTTATAAAAAAGCAAAATATCTTGCTCATAATTTTTTACCATTTCCAAAGGCTTATATTTCAAGCTCTGCGTGAGAGATTCTGCGTGGATTCTATAAAATTTCAAAGGCTTATGAATATAATAGCACGGACGCTGTTTGTGGAGTTTTAGCCATAAAAGCCCCATATTGCCTCTTTGTAAATTTTCATTAAATCTCCTCTGTCCAAGTAGTTTGCGCTCAAACAAAGTTACAAACTCTCCGTCTAAACACCCCGCAAGCACTTCTTGGAAACTAATTTCACGCGATTCGTCTAGTCCTTGTCCTGAGAGGAATCCGTCATCACTTCTTGTGCAATTTGCGATGATAATACCATATTGTTTATCAAAGCGCAAATAGACTTCTACCATTTGCGAAATAGCTTCTTTAAATAATAAATCATCATCATCTAAAAGCAATAAAAGTTCGCCACTTGCATAATCTAAACCATTGTTGCGATTCCCTGCACTTCCACGCGTTCTTGCGTTGCGCACAACTTTGATATGGGGATTATCTTTTGCATATTCGCTTGCAATGCTAAAGGTGTTGTCCTCTGAACCATCATCACTTACGATAATTTCTAAGTTAGGATAATCTTGGTCTAAAATGCTTTCAATGGATTCTGTAAAAAAATATTCACGATTGTAAGTTGTCAAAATCACGCTAACTTTTGGGAAATTTGGGTTATCTGGAATCTCACTAAGGAGTTTTTCGCTAAATTCTTGTGGTAGGTCTTTGATGTTAAATTCTTTGAAATTTTCCATTACCCAATCTCCTTTTTGTTTGCAATATCGGCTAAAAACACCAAAACACAACATTTACCTTTGTTATTTTACACTTTTTATTCAAATTTTAATTTTACCAAAAGCACATTTTAATTTTATTAAGAAATAATGAGAGTTAAAAACAAGGAATCAAAAACAATAAGATGAATCCTAAACTACAAGGATAAGCAAAATATTGGCTTATCCTTGTGGGATTCTAAATTAATCTTTGATTTTTGGCTCACCAAATGCGCTAATTTCAGGTAATTCTCTTGTGTATTTTTCTTCAAAAATTCATCAAAGCTTGGCATTGGCGTAGCAAACTCACTACCATAGGAGTGTGTTTGGCGCAAGGAACTTTGTAATATTTTTTGATAAAATCTTTCGCACTTTTGCCATTCTTGGTATAGGCATTATACACTTTCTCGCCATACTCTCTGCACAAGTCAGAGAAAATCACATAATCATCACGACTCCCTTCAAAAGGCTCTACTGCCTATTTCATCAACACAATTTGCATATTAGAATAATCTCCCGCCATCGTCAAGTCATCTCTCTCATAAGAGCTTGTTGTAAGGATTACGATGTCCGCCATTTTTCTGTTGGCGTCCAAAAGATTCTTAGTGTGTTAAGAGGGTCTGCACCCCAAATAAATAATTAAGTTGTGGATTATATAACTTTTAGTTATATGGATTCAAATATATATAAATTTAAGATTAAGATTTATTTGAAGTTTGGTAGAATCTTAGAGCAATCAACTTGTTGCATTAAGTGCAGTCAAAGCCTAAACTAGCTTCAAAGTGCCATTTTGTAGGCGATAGATAGAATCGCAATGTTCAATCGTGCTTAAGCGGTGTGCGATGATAAGCAAGGTTTTGTCCTTTGCAATCTTATAAATTTCTTCCATAATTCTTGCTTCCACTTCTGTATCTAGCGCGCTTGTAGCTTCATCTAACACAAGAATCTCTGGTTCTCCATAGAGTGCGCGCGCAATCGCAATGCGTTGTTTTTGCCCCCCGCTTAGTGCGATTCCGCCATCCCCTACTTGTGTTTCTAAGCCCTCTTTGGTTTGCAAAAACTCATAAATTTTGGCACTTTTTAGACAAGAGATAATTTTTTCTTTATCCAATTCTCTTCCAAAGGCGACATTGTCCGCTACATTTCCACTAAATAAATAAACATTTTGTGGAATATAGCCTATCTTTTTGCGCCAACTTTTTAGATTTGTTTTCTCTAGTTTAACATCATCTATCCAAATACCACCATTTTGAGGACAAAGCAAGCCAATGATGCAATCTACTAAAGTGCTTTTTCCACTTCCTGATTCTCCGATAAACGCGACTTTTTCTCCCTTGCAAATGGTAAGATTGATTTCTTGTAACACGCATTTTTGTTGATAGCCAAAAGAGAGCTTTTCTAGTCTAATTTCTCGTTCAAATTTGACTTCTTCTTCCCCTAAATCTTGGGTTTGCATTTTTAAGTCTTGATAAATGATTTCTAAGGAGCGAAAATTAAAAAGAATCTTATTGTAAGAATCCAAAATGCGGTTGATAGAGGGCAAAAGGCGATAGAGTGCTAACACATACATAGACAATAAGGGCAAATAACCTGTTACATTGTTGGGGTTTTGAATTAACAAATATAACACAACAAGAATCATCATACAAAAGCCAAGTGCTTCCAAGCTCAAGCGCGGAATATGAAAAAAAGTTTGATTTTTGATATTCGCCAAAGAATATCCCTCTAAAGAGTTTGAAAAATTCCGCCAAATGGAGTCGGAATCACTTTGAAGTTTGATGATTTTGTAATTCCCAAAACTTGAGCTAAGTGTTTCAAAAAAAGTTTTTTGATGCGATTCCTTTTCTCGTCCTTGCTTTTTGATTTTTAATGCAATTCCTCGTGCTAGAAGGAATCCCAAAATCGCTAAGACGAAGGTCAAGCCAAGCGTAATTTTGAAATCCACAAATAATAAAGTGCCATAAATTAAAAGCACAACGAAAACTTCGGAAGTCATAAACAAAAAAGCAGCAAGTAAGATAGTAAAATTATGTGCTTCTGTTGTAATGGTTTTGGTTAAATGGCTTGTATTTTTTGTAATGAAATCCTCATAATTAATGTCCAAATAATTCCTAAACAATCTCTCCACAATCAAATGATAGCGTCCAAAGGTAAAACGCGCTAAAAGATGTTGATAGAGGAGATTAATCAAACTACGGAAGACATAAAACACCAATAAAACAATGCCAAAACACAAAACAAATTCATAAGGAGAATCAAAATGTAAAAAATGATAAACAAAGGCAAAATAAGTTTTACTTTCAATTAAGCTAAAATCACTTGCCACAGCGATAAAAGGAGCGATTGCAGAGATTCCAATGAGTTCAATTAAGGACACCAACAAGGAGAGTAGTAGCATTCCATAAATGTAATGTTGGTCTTGGTGCGATAGGATAAATCTAAGTTTTGAAAACATAACCTATGAGACTTTAAAGAATAAATGGCATTATTTTACCAATTTGTGCCTTAAAGAGCAGAATCCCAATAAGAGGCAAAATTAAAACCATAAATTATCTAATAAGCGAATCCCTTCAATTCGCACTACAACGAGAATCAAGGTAGAATTTTTTTGAATTTGCTCTATATTTTGTAATTCGTGATTGACAATGACAAGATATTCTACCTCTAATCCCTCTAGCACCTCTAAAGCAATTCTTTTTAACCCATAAGAATCTTTAATGCCGCGCATAATTGCTTTAGTTACGGCATTTAAAGAAGCTGAAATTCGTAAAGCCTGTGTGATTCCGCTTGGACTTAAATACGCATTGCGTGAGCTTAATGCTAGCCCTTCTTCGTTACGGACAATAGGACAAGGCACAATCTCTAAAGGTAAAAATAAATCCTGCACCATTTTTTGAATAATGAGTAATTGTTGCGCGTCCTTACGCCCAAAAAATGCCTTGTCCGGACGCACGAGATTGAAAAGCTTTAAAACAACTTGAAGCACGCCATTAAAGTGTCCTTGTCGCGTTTTGCCCTCTAGCACATTTGCCATTGCTGCAGGAGCGTTGAAAGTTGTTTGCAAGGTGGAATCTAACGGATACATTTGGGAAACTTCGGGCATAAAGACAATCTCTACACCCGCTTTAGCACAAATGTGCAAATCAGCTTCTTTTTTGCGAGGATATTGATTAAAATCCTCGTTTTCTCCAAATTGTGTTGGATTGACAAAAATAGAAACAATAGTGCAATCACAGACTGTAAGACTTGCTTCTATCAGGGATAAATGCCCTTTATGTAAAGCTCCCATTGTCGGAACTAAGCCGATTGTTTTTTGAGGATTTTGAGATTTAAATTGACAGATAAAGGTGCGCAAATCTTGCGTAGTGGTGAATATTTGCATACGATTCCTTTAAATTCTTAGGAAATGAAGCGCGAATTATGCGATGAGAGAGTTAAAAAATAAATAAAAAAACATAGAAATATGCTAAAATCTTAATAAAAATTTATTCTTAAGAAGGTTTTGATGTGCCATCACAAAAACTAAAAGAATTGGTCAAGATTTCTGATTGGGATTTTTTAGGTTTAAGCGAAAAAATCATTTCAACTTATACCAAGCCCGGAGACAAAGTGATTCTGCCTTATATGAGTGCGGATAACTTTGTATTTGAACTAGCAATTAATGAGCGTCAATGTTTAATCTATGATAACAACCCGTTAGTAAGAATTAATTTTGAAGCTGACTTTTTTTATCCAAGTTTAGCCGGAATCAAAACTCGCTTGAGTGAAATTAAGGTAGTAGGAGATTTTCCAGATTGTGGAGTGAAAAAATTTCTTCACCCTAGAACCTATAATGAAGCAATGGCAATTCGTTTATTTTTAGATAGTGAGCCAAAAGATGCGATTAATCTATGGATTAAATACTTAAGCGCGGAAGCGCTTAGAATGCCAAAAACAAGCAAGGGAGAACTAGAAGAGCTTGAATACATTGACATAAAAGATTTTATTTTAAAAAAATATAAAATTAGTTTTAGTGAAGTGGATCCTATGAGGCTTTTGCTTTTGCACAAATCCGCCCCAGAATTTTTGCACGATGAAAAAGAGCTAGATGAGATTTTAAAAGGAACAAAAGTAAAATTGGCACATTATGCTCCCTATCGCTTCAATGTGCGCGAATATTTCAGTAAAAACCTATTAAAAATGTGGTTTCACAACATCAGCAAAGAACAACTAATGAGCGCTTTTGTAGAAGATGAAACAGCTTGGAATCTCCGCTGTAAAAAAGATTTTTTATCTTTACACAAAAGATTGGGAAGTGGAGGAATGATTCTAGTAGAAAAGGCAAACGAATATGCAATTGAGGAATTTTTTAAGCTCGCATTTTTTTATGGTTATGAAAATGTGCGTGCATTTTGTAGCGCGAAAGGTATGCAAGCCTATTTGATGAAAAAATTAGGATAACTTTATTTGTGATAAATTGTATCAACAGATTTTATGTTGGAGTTAGGATTTAAGTTGTTATTAAAAATTTTAAGATAGAATTACAACTCCGCTTTAAGTGGCTCGATAGCTCAGTCGGTAGAGCAGGAGACTGAAAATCTCCGTGTCGGTGGTTCGATTCCGCCTCGAGCCACCACTTATTACTTTTAGGCTTTCCACATTATATTTTAGTTTTATTTCTTTCCCTAAACTTATCAAACGATAATGAATAAAAATTATTTTATTTTTTATCAAAATTTGCAAAATTTTATTTTAATTTTATAATTTATGAGTAAAATGCCGATTGCACTTTTTGGTGTAATGTTTCTTCATTGCGGATATCCCCCCCGTCCGCGAAGAACATTCAATAAGATAAAATGTTTAAACCCAACTAGCCAATCCTCTTTTGGGTTGGTTTTTATATCTTCTTCCATTTAGATTCCTCATCCTCTCACTTTCTACAATGCAAAATCTGCGCTAGTAAAAGTTTAAAGGGTAAGATTGATATTGTGGATTTTAGGTAGAGGGCATTTCTAATCACAATATATA
>NZ_CATKCB010000155.1:0-10310 GCF_949747025.1 Helicobacter sp. UBA3407
ATTTATCTTATGAAAGGAGAAAGCAATGCCAAAGATGAAAACAAATCGTGGTGCAGCTAAGAGATTCAAACTCAAAAAGAATCTTATTAAACGCGGTTCTGCTTTTAAAAGTCATATTTTGACCAAAAAGCGTCCAAGAAAGATTGCAAGTTTGAATGCGCCTAAATATGTTCATGATGCTAATATTGAGCAAGTTAAAAAACTGCTTTGTATGGCATAGGTTAAAGAAGTTTCATACATAAAAGTATGTCATTCCCCAATTTTTGGGCAAGTTTGGTAGATAATACCGCACCACAATATGGTAAAGGATAAAAATGGCAAGAGTTAAAACAGGAGTTGTGCGAAGACGTCGCCACAAAAAAGTTTTAAAATTAGCGCGTGGATTTTATAGTGCAAGGCATAAGCACTTTAGAAAAGCCAAAGAGCAGTTAGAACGTAGTTTATGTTATGCATTCCGTGATAGAAAGCAAAAGAAAAGAGACTTCAGAAAGCTTTGGATTGTGAGAATCAATGCAGCTTGCAGAATCAATGCGATTAGTTATTCAAAATTTATGTTTGGATTAAAAAAAGCTGGAATCACACTAGATAGGAAAATTTTGGCAGATATTGCAATGAATGAGCCTGTTGCATTTGCAAAAATCGTTGAAAGTGCTAAAAAAGCACTCTAAAGCCGTTAGGGATTCTTAAAAATAGAATCCCTAAATTCAAATCTTTTTAAATTAATAAAAAATATTAATTTCAAAGGGTTTTTTAATGCTAAAGAAGTTGGTTTTTGTTGGTATATTTTGGTCTGGTTTAAGTATAAATGCGTGGGCAGAGATGTTGATTAAGCAGGATTTAAGTGTCAGCATAGAAGTGGAAGCGGCGAAATATATCAGTTTTATAAACATTAGAGAAAGCGAATCTTTGCGGAAACTTAAAAGTTTGAGTATGGAAGATAAAAATATCATCATCAAAACCTATAATACCTTAAATGCTTTTTTGGGAGAGAATAGTATTTGTAAGGGTGGAAGTTTCAATATTGAGCCAATTTACGCATACAAAAACGGCACAAGAATGCAGAATGGGTTTGAAACACATTATAGTTTGAATTGTGAATTTACAAAAGAGCAAAAAAAATCTTATGACCAAATCATTCAAAAAATTGAAGAGGAAGCAAGAAAGAATCCCTATTTGTTGTTTGCTTTGCCAAGCATTGAAAAAGTCGTAGATGAAAAAAAGCTTGCGGAGATAGATGAGCAGTTGAATATGGAGTTATTAGAGCTTGCTATGCAAAAAGCTAAAGAATATTCCAAATTTTCTAAGCAAAAATGCAGTGTTAAGGAGATTAATTTAAGTCCGATAGTGCAAGAGCGTGCAATGCCAACAATGTTAAAAGCTTCTTTAAATGCTGCAAGAGATGAGGCAAAATCACTAGAAAGTGTGAATCTACCAACTGCTAAGCCTACACAAAAGATGGCGCGAGGGAATGTCGTCTTTAGCTGTCGTTAGTTTAAATAATCTCATCCTTACAAAGGAAAGCATCTTATCTTTAAATCTTTATGGATTTCATAATAAAATTTATTTATGCAAAATTATAGATTGCGACAACTCTTGATAAATCAAGTCTTGCAAGGACACACACCAATATGGATTTCCACGATACCACAAGTGGAATCTCGTGAGAACGAAACAAAAATACATTGCGATTTCTTGAATTTTTTTGTGAGGATAGAATGCACGCCTTGACAAGGACAAATTTATATTAAAAAAGTGGGGAGTAATCCCCAACCCTAAGGGGCCGGAAATTATAAAGAACCTTTTGTTAAAGCGTCTTTAGCGTATTTTTCGCCAAGCTCAAAGGCTTTTTTATTGAGTTCTACGACTTTTGCAGGAACTTTGCTAATCATTGTGTCATAAACTAAATTTCTATCCACACATTGCGTTAGTGTTACGGTTACTGCTAGTGCCACAACAGATTGTGTTACGACATTGCCTACTTCATTTTTGGCAATGGTAATAATTGGAATCGGATAGATTTTAAATTTCTTCTTATCCTCTGCATTTGGAGTTACTAAATTTGGCTCTACTACAATAATCGCGCCCTCTTTTAAGCCACCTTTGAATTGGTCATAGCTTACCTGTGCTGTGGAAAGCATATATTCTACTTCCCCATCATTTGCATAAGGATAAAGAATCTCATCCTCGTCTAGCAAAATATCAACTTTTGTTGGTCCTCCACGCACTTGAGAAGTATAAGTTGCGGCTTTGACACCATAGCCACCAGTTTTAATTTGTGCTTCTGCGAGGATTTCACCTGCTAGTAAAACACCTTGTCCTCCAACACCTGTAAAGCGGAGTTGTCTTCTCATTTTGCACCTCCTTTTTTTGCTTGTGCTTTCTCTTGTACTTGTTGATAAGCCTTGCAGTATTCCAATTTGTTTGTATCGTGGTGTAAGATTCCTGTTGGATATTTTCCGATTCTTTCCTCTTCGCTTAATTCTTCGTATTTTTTCTTAGAAATGATACGGCTTTCAATCCATTTAAGGGTGTCAATTGCTTCTCCCATTTTATTTTTTCTACCAAGATTGACATGGCAGTTGCTAAAAATATCAAAGAAACTGAAGCCCTCATTGGAGAATCCCTCTACCAAAGCTTTCTCTAGCTTTTTGGGGTCTAGCACAGATTCTCTTGCGACGAAGCTTGCGCCTGCTGCAATAGCAAGTTTGCACGGGTCAAATTCTGGATCTACATTGCCATATTGCGCGGTTACAGTCCACATTCCTTTGGGAGTAGTGGGCGAAGTTTGAGAATTTGTCAAACCATAAATAAAGTTATTGATTAAGACATAATTAATATCAATATTTCTTCTGCAAGCGTGGATTGTGTGATTTCCACCGATTGCTAAACCATCACCATCTCCACCCACAACAATCACCTTTTTGGTAGGATTTGCTAGTTTAATACCTGTGGCATACGCAAGTGTTCTACCATGTGTTGTATGCACGGTATTGCAATTTACATAAGAGGAAACGCGTCCGCTACAACCGATTCCGCTAACCAAGCAGACATCGTCCATATTCCAGCCTAATTTATCAATCGCACGAACAATTGATTTTAAGATTACGCCATCACCGCAACCCCAACACCAAAGTGTTGGCATTTTATCCACTCTTAAGTATTCATCATAATTAAATGCCATTTTATAACTCCTTAATTTTGCTCATAATTTCCATTGGGGATAGCGGGCGTCCATTTGCTTTTGCAAGTAACGCAACTTCTTTTTTCATTGCAAGTTCCACTTCTTTGACATATTGTCCTTTATTGAGTTCTGCTACTAGAATCTTGTTAAATTTTTTGCCTAGTTTTGCAAGCTCTTCACTAGGGGAAGGCCAAAGTGTGATAGGTCTAAACAATCCGACTTTTTTCCCTTCATTTCGTAATCTATCCACAGCTTCTTTTGCACTTCTTGAAGTAGAACCATAAGCAATTAAAAGAATCTCAGCATCTTCTAGCTTATATTCTTCATAAGTTACAATTTCTTGCTTTTTGCTTAAAATTTTGTTGAAAAGCCTATCAATTAATTGTTGTGAAAGCACAGCATCTTCTGTGGGGAAGCCTGTTGGTCCGTGATGAAGTCCTGTAATATGGTAGCGATAACCTTTGAAGAAAGGATTAAGAATCGCAGGTTCATCTTGAGGCACATCGTAAGGTTTATAGGAGTTTTTATCTCCACTATAAACACGACGATTGATTATTTTTTCTTGCATTTCATTCAAATCAGGCACAATTGCTTTGCCGTGCATATGTCCTAGTGTTTCATCTAAAAGTAAAAAGACGGGTGTCATAAACTTTTCTGCTAAGTTAAACGCGCGAAAAGTCTCTGTATAGGCTTCTTCTAGGCTACCAGGGCATAAAGCAATGGATTGGTAATCTCCGTGTGTTGGGTGTGCTGCTTGCGCGACATCTCCTTGTGCTACCCGTGTTGGAAGTCCTGTAGATGGTCCTCCGCGCATAACATTGACAATTACCAAAGGTACTTCTGCCATAAAGCTAAGCCCAATTTGTTCAGCTTTTAAGGAGATTCCCGGTCCTGAAGTTGCTGTCATAGACTTTACCCCACTCATAGAAGCACCTAAAGCAACAGAGATTCCAGCAATCTCATCTTCCATTTGAATAAAACTTCCATTTTCTCTTGGAAGCAATACGCTCATCTCGTGAGCCACTTCGCTAGAAGGTGTGATAGGATAACCACCAAAAAACTTACAGCCTGCGTCAATCGCTGCGTGTGCAACCAATTCATTTCCGCTTGAAATTAATTCTCTACTCACTTCTTACTCCTTATACAACCATATAGCCATTTGCTTTAATCGCTTCGGCTCTTTGTTTTGCTTCATCGGTTAATTTTGCAAATTTAAACTCTTTTCTATCTGCAACTGCGATAGCAAAATCAGGACAATGCAATTCGCATTCTTGACAACCAATACAGCTTTCAGGGTGAAGTACTTCTACCATTTTGCCTAAAACTCTGTGTTCATCTAAACGCATAGCAAGTGTGCCTGTTGGACAAACAGACACACATAAATCACACGCCTTGCAACGATTTTCATTAACCCAAACCGGTGTATTGTTGGGGGCTTGTAGTAATCCCATTTTAACTCCTTAATTTTCTAAATTTAAACCTATTTCCTACATTCTGCATTTTTGTAAAAAGTCTTTATAGTCTTGCCTCCTTGAAATAGATTTAGAAGTATTCATTTTTTAAAGCCTCAATCAAGCTTTTCACTGAATTAATAGAACGTTCAAATTGTGTTTTTTCCTCTGTATTTAATTGCAATTCTACAATGCGTTCAATTCCGTGGATTCCAAGTTCTACCGGAACACCACCCACAACATCATTATAACCATATTCACCCTGCAACAATACAGAACAAGGCAGGATCTTATGGCTATCACTCATAATTGCCCTAACCATTTCTGCTGCTGCTCTTGCAGGGGCAAAATAAGCTGAACCTTTCTTGAGGCAATTCACAATCTCTGCTCCCGCATTTCTTGTGCGTCGCACAATTTCTTCTATTTCATTTTGGCTTAATAACTCAGCAAGTGGCACGCCATTTACCATAGAAAAACGCGGAAGTGGTACCATTTCATCTCCATGTCCGCCCATAACAGGTGCCATAATCTGACCTGGTGCGCATTGTAATTTTTCGTAAATAAAACTTACCATTCTTGCACTATCTAGCACACCAGCCATTCCCATAATTTGCTTGGGATTGAATCCTGTTTCCTTTAAAGCAGTATAAACCATTGCATCTAGCGGGTTGGTAATCAAAACCACAATGGCTTCGGGTGAATTTTCTTTGATATTTTGGGAAATTTCACTAATGACTTTGGCGTTAGCAAAAAGCAAGTCGTTGCGACTCATTCCGGGTAGGCGTGGCGAACCAGCGGCAATCACAATCACATCACAGCCTTTTAAATCTTTAGGCGATGCGATGACGCCAAGTTTGGTGAATTTCGTGCCTACACAAGAAGCTTGAAACATATCAAGTAGCATTCCTCTTGCACGGTCTTTGTCTTTGTCTTGCAAAACAATTTCATAAGGTGTTGTAGCAGAGAGAATGTAAGCTAGAGTAGAGCCTACATTGCCCGCCCCGATAATTCCGACTTTTTTAACTCTTTCCATAATCTGTATCCTTAAACAATTATTTTCTGAATTTTAGATTCTTTAAAAATTATTACCTAAAAAGCAAAATTTTATTTAACTTTTTGCTCAACTTGTCTAAAAGTATTTTCAAGTATTTTTTCTTAAATTAATCTTATATTTTGACTTTTTATCTGTGCTTTTTCTTATTTTGAAAAATTCTTTAAATGCTCATCATAGTTTTTTGTAAAAGAATGCACGCCATTTTTATTTCTTACAAAGTAGAGATAATCAACATTGGCAGGAAAAATTGCTGCTTGAATTGCTTTAAAACTTACACTTCCAATAGGTGCTTTAGGGATTCCATCATAACGATAAGTATTGTAACTAGTTGTATCATTTCGTATCATTTCAGGAGTAATTTTAGTATGAGAATATTTACCATAGTTCAAAGTGCCGTCCATTTGCAATCGCATTTTTTTGTCTAAACGATTCCGAATCACAGCAGAGACTAGAGGCATTTCTTCCTCATTTGCAGATTCTTTTTGGATAATAGAAGCAATGATGATATATCTAAACCATTGATTTTGGTCGTATTGTCCTAAAAATTTGATTGCCCATTTCTTATGTTCTTTTAAAGAAGTATTCACCAAATAATACATTAGATGCGTTTCACTGATTCCTTTGGGAACTTTGTAAGTATTTGCCAAAATAATACCCTCAATCATAGGGGCATAGTTTGTATAAGCTAAATGCAAAGATTCTTCATTTAAATTTAATTTTTGACTTATGTTTTTGATAAAAAAATATAAAGTTTCACCAGGAATCAAGGTAATTTCTTCTAATGCGGCTTTTGCGTTTGCGAGTGCATAGAGAAAATCCCCTTTACTCAAGCGTGTGCGCCCAATATTGAGCCAACCACTTTGTGGATAACCAAAAAATCTTATAATTTGTTTATCAATGTTTAATAAATCAAAGTTATTTTTCTTTAAGTATGTTATAATTTCGCTTGTCCCACCCTTTGGAATATAAACTACTTGGCTTGAATTCATTGGGATTTGTAAATAAAAACATAAAATAATGAGCAAAATGAAAAAACCATCTACCAAAACGTTAAAGATTGTCTTGTTACTCGTCTTTTTTGTTGGAATATTCATTGTTCTTTATACCTTTTTGTATAATGGAATTAAAATTGAGCGATTTGGACTAGCCGGCACACAAATTAAGGGATTTTATCTAAGATTAGATAAAAAATTGATTTTAGAAATAGAATCTTTAAATCTCAATAAAATAAAAACTACACACTCTTCGGAATCTTTGGACATTAAAACACAGATTCTTTATGCCAAAAATTTTCATTTTATTTTGCAATATTTCCAAAAAATAAACATTCAACAAATTGGTTTTCAAGATTATCAAGCCAATCTTTATTATGACGGAGACAATTTTACCTTAAATCTCCCAGAAGTTTATGCCAAAATCAACTTGCAAGAAAATGCGTCTAAGGTTTTGATTCGTATTCAAGATTTGTATATGAAATCTTATGGAATCTATTATCAAGGTAGCGGAGTTTATGACTTGCGTCGTCAAAATGTGCAAATGGAGGGTAAGCTAAGTTTTGTCCATCGTAAGCATTATTATCCTTATATGCGTTTAGATTTACAAGTGCAAAGCAATCTTAGGAATCTTACAATTAAAGGTTCTAGTGATACTTTTGTAGATATTAAATTTTTGCGCACTTTGCTACCGAAGTTTGAGAATAAATTGGTAGAGGAATGGATTTTTGATAATTATAGTGTGGAATCGGCTAGAATTAATGAATTTGGCATTACGATTCCATTAAGAAGTAAAACAATCTTGCAAGATTCCCTTGCTTCCTTGTATGTGTTGGGTGAAGCACAAAATGCAGAAGTCATCTTTCACCCCAAACTTCCCCCAGCTCACGCGGATTCTGTGAAGCTCGTTTTTCAAAACAATGCTTTGGAATTTTATCCCCTGAATCCAACCTACCAACACCATAGCGCAAATGGTAGTCAAGTTATTTTAAAAGACATCGTAAGTGATAATCCATTGTTGCAAGTGCATATTAAAACTAATACGGCATTAGATTCTGCAATTTTAAAGTTGCTAGAGGCGTACGAGATTACTTTGCCGCTTAGTGCTCCAAATGCAAAGATTGCTTCAGACTTGTATATTGGATTAAATTTGGATACATTGGATTTGACTGCTAAAGGAATTTTTAAATCAAAAGATATTGAAGTATTGCTTCAAAAAACTCCTTTGATTTCTGATAGTTTGAATCTTCAACTTGATAATCATCTTATTAAAGTGGAATCTAAAAACACGAGTTATCAAGATTTGCTTAAAAGTGATTCTAATTTTGTGATTGATACGCAGGCAAAAACGATTAGTGGGGATTTGCTTATCACCTCACTTTTACTTTCTAAAGAATCCCCCGAAGTTTTGCAGATTACAAATCAATCTTTGCCCTTTAATGTAAATTTTGCGCAAAAACAAAAGATTGTTTTTGCGTTACCAACTTTTAATTTTGAAGCAATTTTTGGACAAAACTATGTGTTTCATTTGAATAGATTAAGTGGGATTCTACCTTTTTCTAAAATCTTGCAGGAATACAAAATTACAGAGGGAATGTTGCAGGTTCGTACGCAAGATTTTGAAAAATATTTTGCAGACATTTCTGTGCAAACAGAGCAAGAAATTTTGCGCAATAAACAAGACAATGCACCGCTTCAAACAATGGATTTGACTTTTGATTATACTCCTTTGGGTTTTACTCTACAATCCAAAGATGGTTCTTTCGTTTTACAAAATAATGCAGAGGCAAAAAGAATCAACTTAAAAAATCTTAGCTTAGGTTTAGATTTGGAACAATTTTCTAATAATAGCCCTAGCGACAATATTCCAATCTTAATTAAAGGACAAGATTCTAATCTATGGGTAAAGAATCGTAATATTTTGGCGGATTCTTTTGAGATTGCGCTTGTCAATGGAGAAATTAATGTGGGATTGAAGCATAAAAATGGACAAGCCAATCTTTATAAACGCGGTGATTTCTTGACTTTAGATGCAAAAGAGTTTGGCGATGAATTTATCAATGCGATTCTACAAAAGAAGGGTGTGCATAAGGGGCGGTTTTTTGTGAATGCAAACACAAATGAAAAGGGAGCGTTAATAGGGAAGATTACTCTTTTAAATACTTCCTTGAATGAATTGAATGTCTTGCAAAATGTGATGGCATTTATTGATACGATTCCCTCTTTATTGACTTTGAAGTCTCCGGGATTCAATCATAAGGGCTATTATGTCAATGAGGGAGTGGTAGAATTTGGTTTAAATGATGAGTTTTTAGCCATTGAAGCACTTGATTTGAAAGGCTCTTCTATTGATATTAAAGGTCGCGGAATTGTGCAGATAGAATCACAAGTCATTGATTTTAATGCAGAGTTGATTACCGCGAAGTCTTTTGGTGGAATCATCAGTAAGATTCCGCTTGTTAATTATATTGTATTAGGAGAGAATGGGGCGATTTCCACAGCTTTTAAGATTGATGGCACATTAGAAAATCCACAGGTGCATACGCAAGCAGTGCAGGATTTTTTGCTCTCGCCTTTTAATATTTTAAAACGTGTGATTACTTCGCCCTTTGAAATCTTTAATTAAATATAAGGAAAAACAAATGCTAGAATCAAAATCCAAAAAAGATTCCAAAACCACTAAGGAAGTCAAAGTTAAAAAAGCTACGAAAGCAGAAGTTGCCCGCATTAAAGCTTTGTTTTTGGAGCATTACAAAGATGCAAAAACGGAGTTGAATTATCGGAATGATTTTGAACTATTGATTGCGGTTATGCTTTCGGCTCAATGCACCGACAAGCGTGTGAATCTCATCACTCCAGCTCTTTTTGAAAAATATCCTACACCAAAGGCATTGAGCGGTGCTGATTTGGATTCTATTAAGGAATGTATCAAAACTTGCAGTTTCTTTAATAACAAAGCAGAGAATCTCAAAGCAATGGCAAAGGAAGTTTGTGAGCGATTTGGTGGAGAGATTCCACTAGAGCGCGAAGCGTTAAAGTCTCTACCTGGAGTAGGGCAAAAAACAGCCAATGTTGTATTAATAGAATCCAAAGAGGCGAATTTCATCGCCGTAGATACACATGTGTTTCGCGTCTCTCATCGCTTAGGTTTAAGTAGTGCAAGCACGCCTCTTGCCACAGAGGAGGATTTGACAAAGGCTTATAAAGACAATCTTGCAACGCTTCATCAAGCAATGGTGCTTTTTGGGAGATATATTTGCAAGGCAGTGAGTCCTCAATGCACGGAGTGTTTTTTAAGTCATTTATGCAAAAGCAAAACAACTTATCGTTGTTGATTAAGATAGAGTGAGAAAAGGATTCGCTTTTGCAAGATTTAAATCATTGATTGTGGGATTTGGAAAAAAGGATTTTCCCACGCGTTTTTGCACACCATAAACAATGCCTTTGTAATTAAGGAATCGTGGATTCTACACCTACACCGCCAAATCAACCCTAGTTTTTTCATAGCAAACTTCTTATTTACTAAATTATAGCAGAGAATAAACAATGATACAGAAAATTATAGTTGATTTTTGAAGTCGCTAAATTTTATTTATTTCCTTTTATAAAGGAAATAAATTATAAAAATATTA
>NZ_CATKCB010000156.1:0-6541 GCF_949747025.1 Helicobacter sp. UBA3407
AGGACATTTGCAATTACGCACAGACAGCCTAGATTACTTTAACTATGCAAAAAATCTTGCACAAGATTTCAAAACAGATTTTCAAATACAATCACATGTAAATGCTGAAGAGGCGATTATTAGCAAATATGAGGCAAGATGGTTAAGACAAAACAAAGATATTTATACTCTTGAATTTCTCGCCCTGCACTCTAGTACCTCACGCAAGCTAGATTTTGACTTTGCCTTTTTAGATTCTGCAGTGCAACCTTTATTATTTTTGCCCAAAAACTTTCAAAAAACAAAAATTGTGCAAAAGGATTATTTTTTGCATTTGGAGGATTTATTCATCAGCCCTTGCGATTCCTCCTCTCCTCCTTGTTTGCTTAAAATTTCCTTTGGGGATTTTAATTATCCCCAAACGCGTTATGCGCTACAAACAAATCATCTTGAATATTTCAAAGAGAATCCATTGCCTACCTATCTCAATTACAAGGCACATCAGCAACTCTTACAATTAATCCAAAATGACTTCAGTCTTTATAAGGAATCATAAATGGACGCGATTATTCAAGCAAAAAATATGAATTTAGGTTACAAAAATGAAATCATTATCAAAAATGCGAGTTTTAGTATTTATCCTAAAGAATTTGTTTTCATTAGCGGTCCAAGCGGGAGTGGTAAAAGCACCTTAATGCGCTCTATTTATGGGGATTTAGCACTGAAAAGTGGCTCTTTAGAAGTCTGCGGAATAGAAATGTTTAAGGCAAATAAAAAAAATATTGAAATCTTGCGCAGACATTTAGGCATTATCTTTCAAGATTATAAGTTAATCAAAGATTTCAATGTAGAAAAAAATGTTATGCTTCCTATGATTATTGGAGGATTTACCAAAGAATCTTGCCAAGCCCAGACAGATAGGCTTTTAGCTCATATTAAACTTTCTCATAAAGGTAGCAAATATCCCTTGGAACTAAGCGGGGGAGAACAACAACGTGTCGCTATGGCACGCGCACTCTCCCATAATCCTCTTTTGATTCTTGCTGATGAACCAACAGGAAACCTAGACGACTACTCCTCGGAAGTAATTTGGAGCTTACTTAAAGGTGTCAATGTGCAACTTGGAATCACAGTTGTTGTAGTAACGCACAGAATCCCAGAAACTCTAGGAGTCAATTATCGCCATTTTCATATTGAAGAAGGGGTCATCTATGAACTCTCTTAAAAATCATTTAAGCCTTATTATTCCACTGGTTGCTTTACTTTTTGCACTAGAAAGCATTTTGCTTATTTCTCGCACCCTAAACGATTATGAAAATAAGTTGGGTAAAAACTACGCAATTATTCTCGCAAGCACTAAAGAATTAAATTTAGAACTTTTGCGCAACAAAATCAGTGAAGCGCAAGACTTAACCCTGATTGATTCTAAAGTCGTCTTAGACAGATTGAGCAAAAATATCAGCCAAGCCAATATTGTCCTGCTTAAAAAATCCCTTCCAAGATTCTATTCTTTAACCCTTAATATCTATCCTAGCAGTTCGCGTTTGGAAATTATCCACAAAACCTTAAGCACATTAGAGGGCGTTTCTCGGATTGAAACTTTTACTAAAAGTCATAGTCAAATCTATCAACTTCTTTTGATTATCAATGGAAGCACAATAATTTTTTCAGGCTTTATTGCGTTAATTAGCTTGCTTTTGATGTTTAAACAAATTGAAATTTGGAAATTTCAGCATTTAGAAAGAATGGAGATTATGACTTTGCTTGGAGCACCGCTTTGGATGCGCTCTCAAGTCTTATTCCGACTTGCTTGTTTAGACACTATCCTTGCAACTCTTATCGTCGCTAGCGGTTTGGTTTATATCTCGCAGAATCCTACTTTGCTAATTTTCCTGCAAGAATTAGGTTTAAATCCAGAGATTTTTTCACCCATTTTAGATTCTATTGTATTGCTTTTAACAGGGCTTGCTGTCTCGCTGATTTCAGTATGGATTGTAAGCTTACAACACAGGGATTAAGGATTTTTATGCGTGTTTGTCTGCTTTTTCTTATTTCTTTCTCTCTCTGCTTTGGTGCAAATGAAAAGGAGATTACCAAAAAAATCAGCCAAAATCAAAATACTTTAGAATACAAAAAGCGGCAAGAAAAGCAAATTAACGCTAAACTCCAAGAGTTAGGCAATGCAATCAATCTTCAAAAAGAAGAAAATAAAATGCTTCAAAAAACAATCAAAGAAAATGAACAAAATATCGCCAAAAATCAAAAGGAATATGATAGTAAAACTGCTTTAATCAAAAAACTTAGCAATAATCAGGATTCTTTATTTCAAACGCGAAAACAAATTGAATTTGAAATGATGGATTTAATTCTCAAAGATGTTTCCTTTGCGATTCTACTAAACGACTTCCAACCAGAATCTATTCAAGACTTAATAACAGAAGAGGCATTTAAATCCCTAAGTGAAGCTACAAAAAAACATTTAAGCACACTTAGCAACAAACAAAGTGAAGTGATTGCTAACCTCCATTCCCTACAAACTGAAATCACACAATTAAAAAATTTTCTCGAAGTAGAAAACAAAAAAAGAACTCATTTAAAGGCGCTACAAAGCGAACAAGAAACATTGATTGCAAACTATCAAAAAGAAATCACAAAATACAATAAAGAATTACAAAAAATCGTCCAAGAACGTGATGAAGTGCAAGGAATTCTTGTTAATCTCAATATTCTTAAAAGCCAAGAAGAAGAAAAACGCAAAAAACGTGAAGAACTAGCCAAGACTAAACCCACAGAATCGCAAGCTATGGAATCCCAAATATCTTCCAAAACAGCAAGCAATAATTTGCCCAAAAAAACACAAACTTCCAATATTTCAAAAGCTAAAGACGATTTTGATGTGCGCCAAGTTGCTAGCTCTTACCACAATATCGGAACAACCAAGTATAAAGGTGCTAAGACGATTGCTCCTTTAGAAAATTTTACGATTGAAAAACATTTTGGACCTTATTTTGACCCTGTGTATAAGATGAAAGTTTTTAATGAATCTGTAACTTTAGCTCCAAAAGGAGACGATAAAGTTAAAAGCGTTTTAGATGGAAAGGTTGTATTTGCTAAGGATACCCCGATTCTTAAACGTGTTGTTATCATTGAGCACAAAGGCAATATGCACACAATCTATGCGCAATTAGATAAAATTGCACCTACAATCAAACCCGGTAGCACGGTCAAAAAGGGCTATACTATCGGACGCGTAGATAATGCTTTGAAATTTGAAGTAACTCTTAAAGACAAACATATTGACCCACTAGAGCTCATTTCTTCTAAAAACCTTTAAACTCTATTATCGTTATGAATATATTATTACACTTGTACTATAAAAACTCTATAGAACAAAAAGGAGAATTTTTAAAAATTTTTAAAAATTTTAATTATTTACTCTTTATTTTTTTGAGTAATATCCGATATACTTCCATAAACAATAACAAGGAGGTTACTATGACTATTTCTGAAAATGGAATGAATATTGCTAGCACCCAAGTGAATACTTACTCTACGCAAGGAAGCGTAAGTAATCAAAATAGCCCAAAGCTGCAAGAGTCATTGACCCAAGCAGAACAAGTGCAAGTAGAGATTGATAAGTCAAGCGAAGAGCAAAGGATTCAAGAACAAAAGCAAAAACTCAATGAATTAGCTCAACAACTTAACAAAGAGCTTAATCCATTGAATACAAATGTTACCTTTGGGTTTAATGAAGATATTGAAGGGCTTTTTGTAACTGTGAGCGAAAAAGATACCAATCGCATTATTCGCAAGATTCCAAGTGATGAAGCAATGAGACTTATGGCAAAAATGAAAGAAGTAGTCGGGATTATTTTCGACAAACAAGCTTAAGAAAAAACCAACCTTAAAAAGGAGATTACTATGGCAGTAGGACAAATGGGAGTATTAGGGATTGCGAGTAACCTAAGCTGGGATACACTCAACCAACTAAAAGACAATGAGATTAAAAACCAAGTTAACCCTATAACCAAAAAAATTGAAGCTAATATGGAGAAGCAAACTGAACTTACTTCACTTTTAACTATGATGACTTCTTTGAATACAAACTTCAAGAATTTATCAGACTTTAGCACCTATCTAAAACGTTCTGCTTCCGTTGAAGGTAATGGTGTAAAAGCGACAGCAGGAGAAGGTTTAGCGATTCAAGATATTAAAATCAATGTCAAACAACTTGCACAAAATGATGTCAATCAAGTAGGGTTGAAATTTGCTTCAAGAGATAGCGTTTTTAGTTCAGAAAACACAACTCTTAGCTTTTATCATAATGGCACAAATTATGATATTGAAATCAAAGCAGGTATGAGTGTATCAGAAGTTGGACAAGCTATCACAGATAAAACCAATGGTGCTGTAATGGGTATCATTATGAAAACAGGTGGAGACGAGCCCTATCAATTAATGATTCAAGGCAAAGATTCTGGAGCGCAAAACAAAATCTATTTTGGAAGCACATTAGAAAGTGCAGCAATGCCTGGAGGACAGCTCACAGGCGGAACATTTGAAATTGAGATTGGCGGTCAAACAATTAACATTGATTTAGCAAATGATGTCGAAACAAAGATTGGAAACACTGCTGAAAACAATGCCAAAGCACTTTTAAAAGCAATTAATGAAAAAATTGAAAACGACCCTAGTCTAACCGATATCAAAGATAAACTTAAAAGTGGTGAAATCACCATAGGTTTAAATAGCACGGGCAAAGGCTTATTGTTTAACGATTCTAAAGGCGGAGAGATTAATGTCAATATCACTGACGCCAAAGTGAAAGTCATTGAGGGTGGAAGTGAAGTTGATACAGATTTGGGATTCGTCAAAACCTCTGTTGGTGCTTCAAGCACAGATTTAATCACAAGTTCAGCTGTGAGCAGTAGCGCATTAAGTGGAATAATCACAATTAATGGTGAAAAAATTGACTTAAGTGGTATTAACAATGGTTCGGGTGCAAGAAATGCGCAAGCAGTAGCTGATAAAATTAACGCAACTGCAAATTTAAATGGCAAAGTCTCCGCAGAAGTTAAAAATGGAAAATTGGTCATTAATAGCTTAGATGGCAATAGCGTAAGAATTGGCGCGGAAGGAGCAAACTCTGAAGAACAAACCAAAGTCTTAAATTCCGTAGGCTTGCAAATGGGTAGTTATGCAACAAGTCAGGGCTTTTTAGAAAAAATGGATATTACTAATATCCAAAAGGCACAAAATGCACAATTCACTTATAATGGGATTGAAATTGAACGCGATAAAAATAGCGTTGATGATGTTGTTTCAGGACTTTCCTTAGAGCTCACAGCCATTACAGAAGCAAACAAAGAGGTCGTTGTGCGCATTTCTCGTGATGATTCTGGAATTGCGGAAGAAATGGAAAAATTTGTAGAAAATTACAATACTATGTATAACAAAATTCAAGAATTAATGCGATACGATGAAGATACAGAAGTCGCGGGCGTCTTTAATGGAAATAGTGATATTAGACAGATTATTAGACAATTTAACTCTATCATTACTTCTAATGACATCAATGGGGATAATCTCGTCAAATTTGGAATCTACTTCAACGATGATGGCACACTCAAAATGGATAAAGAGAAATTTAATTCTGCATTTAAAGAAGACCCAGACAAAGCAGTCGCATTCTTTAGAAGCACCACAAGTGTTTCACGCGGTGTCAGCACTGAAGTAGATGGAGTTTTTACCAAGCTTCGTAATACAATGGACAAGTTAATTACAGGTAGTAATTCTACATTGAAACTCTTAGAAACCTCTTTGGTAGATGAGCAAAAAACTCTCAACGAAGACAAAACTAAAACTCAAGAATCCATTGACTCTCGTTATGAGACTATGGCAAGTAGATGGTCTGCTTATGACCAACTTATCGCTAAAACACAGCAACAATCACTAGCGGTTCAAAATATGATTAACTCGTTGAAGTCTTCAAATTAGAAAGGAATCTAAGAAATGAAAAGTAGTTTAGCCTACAATTCTTATCAACAAAATTCTGTTGCTGTAGAATCACCAGCAAAGCTTGTTGAAATGCTCTATGAGGGTATTTTACGCTTTGCTTCTATGGCAAAACGTTGTATTGATTCTCAAGACATTGAGAAAAAGATTTATTATATTAATCGCACCACAGATATTTTCGTGGAACTTTTAAATTCGCTTGATTATGAAAAAGGCGGGCAAGTCGCTCACTATCTAACAGGGCTTTATACACATCAAATCAAGCTCTTAACCCAAGCGAATATGGAAAATAATAAAGATAAAATTGACATTGTGATTAAAGTAGTTAAAGGACTACTTGAGGCATGGAAAGAGGTAAATCATGAATTGGCTTAATGAATTAAAAGTGGCATATTTAAACAAAAATGACAGCAAACTCAATGAACTTTTGGATAATACACCTATTTTAAAAACAAGAGATGAAATGTTTGAAGCATTGGCAGTAATGGAGCAAATCACAGAATACGCTAAGGCTCAAAAAGAGAAATTGGGTTTAGAAATGCGCAAG
>NZ_CATKCB010000157.1:0-10494 GCF_949747025.1 Helicobacter sp. UBA3407
ACTGCGATTCCGCAATCACTTGAAAATTCGCGTGGTGTTGGCACAAGCTTAATCGTGATTCCTAAATCTTTCAAGATTGTCTCACTCTCAAATGCACTTGAAGTCGTAAATACAAGAATGTAACCCTTTATCATTGCGCGCACCTTGTGGCAATGTTGCGTAATGCGTCCATTGTGGATTCTATTTCTGCGCTTGTATTAAAAATACCCGGACTTAGGCGAATCGTGCCTCCGCGCTCAAAGCTCCCAAGGCTTTTGTGGCTTGAGGGTGAGCAGTGCAATCCTACCCGCACGCAGACTCCAAACTCTCTATCTAGGATTTCTGCTACTTTGGAAAGAGTATGGTTTCGCACATCAAGGGACAATGTTCCGCCACTTTGCCCCTGTGTGTTGTAGATTTTAATATTTGGGATTCCGCTTAGTCCGCTGATGAGTTGTTCGCGCAGGAGCAATTCGTGTTTGTGGATATTTTTTACTCCCTTGTTTTTAATCCATTCTAAACCCGCTTGAAGCCCTGCGATTCCGTGCATATTGGGTGTGCCACTCTCAAACCTATCGGGCAAAAATTCAGGCTGAATCTCTGCTTCGCTCAAACTCCCTGTGCCTCCAAAAACAAGCGGCTCTATTCTCTCTATCGCAAAGTTATCTGCCACGATAAGCGCACCCACGCCCATAGGAGACAATAAGCCCTTGTGCGCACTAAGAGCGAGAAAATCTACTTGGCTCATCACCTCGTTCATTTCCACACAGCCAACGCTTTGCGCGCCATCTAGCAAGAATGCTACATTGTGCGCTTTTGCAAGTGTGCTTAAATATTCTAGCGGAATCATCGCCCCGCTGACATTATTGATATGCGCGCAAGCTAAGAGTTTCGCACCTTTTAACATAGATTCTGCACTTTTTAAATCCACTGCGTGCATAGAGCTGCACGGAATCTCACGCACTTCTAAGTTTAAACGCTCTTTTAGCGCGTTGAGAGGGCGTTTAATCGCATTATGTTCCATTTGTGTAACAACCACGATGTCTCTTTCTTTTAAAAAGCCTTGCAAAAGGGTATTAATTGCCATTGTTGCATTAAGGGTAAAGAGAATGCGTTTGCAATCTTTTAAACCTATGAGGCTTGCTAGAGCCTTGCGTGTTTGGTAAAGGATTCTACCTGATTTTATGGAGAGAGAATGTCCGCTGCGTCCAGCACTTGCACCGATATTTTCCAAAAATCCACTCACTGCTTCTTTTACGCCCGGAGCTTTAGGAAAAGTTGTTGCCGCATTGTCTAGGTAGATAAAGTTGTTTAAATGAGTGGGTTTTGAAATATTTTGATTTTGCATTAAGATTCCTTTCTTTGTTGCATTAAGATTTTATCTTTGTAGGGTGAAGTTGGAGTATGCATTATGATAGCAATTTGCTTGGATTAATGCAGAATCTTACAAGAATTAGTAAATGCCCCTTGCAAAGAATGCAAGGGAATAGATTTTAAGCTTTTTTTAATATAAACTCCAAATCCTCACCATTTTGCGATTCGCTTTCTACATTGTATCCGCTATTTTTAGCAAGACGGCGGATATTATCACTGCTTGCACCACAACTACAAAGCACTTTGATTTCGCTTTCGCCTCTATCCAAAAGAGGTTTGAGGTTTAGCACAGGTTCAGGGCAACTAAGCCCTCGCACATCAAGTTCTACCATTTTAACTCCTTTTTTCTCTTGCAAAAACTGCAACTAATAGACAAAAAATAAATCCCACTAGAACTGCCATAGGTGCATTTGCCCCGATTCCAGCAGGAGAGCTTGCAAGCCCGAAGTTGTGCGCAAATGCTGCACCCACAAGAAGCCCAAGCACAAAAACTGCAGCGTCGCCATCTCCCTCGCCGCTAAGGATAATTTGTCTGCCTGGGCAACCCCCCGCTAGAGTAAATGCGATTCCAGCTAGTGCCATACCAAGAAAATTCCAAAGCGTATCATTGTGCGCAATGGGTTGTCCGCTAAATCCGGGATTAAAGAATCCTAATGCAAGATTGGTAATAAATGCAGCAACAACTAATGCAATGACGCCTTGTAAAATGTGCGTGTCGCGCATTAGAATCGTATCACGCACCGCAGCAATCATACAAAAACGGCTTTTTTGGAAGATAATACCCAAAAACAATCCAGCAACGAGTGAAATAATAAGAGGTGCGTGCATAGAACCAGGACCCTTAGTAGAAAATTTAATCGGAGTATTTTCCCCTGTAAGCCCCCAAAAGAGAAGCCCGAGCAATCCTAAGGCAAAAAGTGGAAATACAAACCCTACAATCTTGCTTGCAGGACGATTGCGTCCAAGTGAAAAACCGCGTTTGAGGAAAAAGATTCCAATAAGGATTCCAAAAATTAATCCAAAAACACCCGCAATCGCAGTCCAATCCCCTGCACTAAGTCTTAACCACATTCTCCAAGGACAACCCAAAAACACGAGTGCGCCAATCATCGCAAAGATTCCAAGCCCAAATCGCACAATCGGTGCGCTCCCGACGCGTGGGCGAAATTCTCGGAATAAGAAAGAAGCAAGCAATGCACCCAAAATTAACCCAATTACTTCAGGGCGAATATATTGCACAATACCCGCTTGATGTAAGTTTAATGCCCCTGCAATATCACGCGTAAAGCACGCTGCACACATACCCATATTGCCCGGATTTCCAAAATACACCAAAACAGGCGCGAGAACTCCAAGTGCAATGCCCGCTAAAATAGGCCAAATTGCCAATCTCATAAAAACTCCTAAAAATATAAATGACAGCTGTTAGAAAGTGAGTAAAGTAGAAGAGCTGTTTGCTTAATCCTTAAGCCAATTTTGAATTATAAAGAAATTTTACTTAAAATACAAATTTTAGATTCTAACTCATTGTGGATTAAATGAGATTCACCATTGCCGCAAGAATTCCAAGCGGTGCGATAAAACGAATCACAAAATACCAGCTTTTGAAAAAGATTCCACCTAGTTTTCCTTCAAGCATAGCATAGACTTGTTCTTTTGGTAAAATCCAGCCCATATAAAGACACATAAACACTCCCGCTAATGGAAGCATAAAAGAGCTAGTGAGATAAACAAACCAATCAAAAAGATTCTTGTCAAAGAAAGTTAAATCTGCTGAAAAGGTAGCAGTGTTGCTAAGCAGGGCAATAATACCTAAAGCATAAGCACTTAAAATACTAATGAGATTCGCTTTGTGTCGCTTCATAGAAAAACGTTCAATTAAATAACTATTGAGAGGCTCTAGCATAGAAACAGCAGAGGTAACTCCAGCAAAAATGAGGGAAACAAAGAATAAAAATGCAATGACTTGTCCTACCACACCCATATTGGCAAAAATAAGTGGCAAGGAGATAAAAACCAATCCAACGCCTTCTGTTGGTTCTGCTCCGTAACCAAAAATAAAGGTAAAAATAACCAAGCCCGCCACAAGACAAAAGAAAAAGTTTAACAAGGCAATGACAATAGCAAAACGAACGAAATTTCCGTGTTTTGGCATAGAATTAGAATAAACTAGAATTACTCCTACGCCCAATGAAAGAGAAAAAAAGGCTTGTCCAATCGCACGCACAATCACTTCTGCGTTGATTTTTTCAAAGTTTGGGTGGAAGAGAAATTTGAAAGATTCTACAAAAGCATCTTGTGTCATAGAATAAGCAAGCAATCCCAAGAAAATGAATAAAAGCAAGGGCATAAGAATAAGGTTTAATTTTTCAATTCCTGCTTTTACACCACGATTGAGGACATACGCACAAAGTGCTACTATCGTAAAATGCCACAACATTTGCCAGCCAATTTGATTGCTTATAAACCCCCCCCATAAATTTTGTGTGGTTTCTAAAGTCTTGGGCAATCCTATAATGCTTAAAAACATATAATGCACAAGCCAGCCTAAAACAACGACATAAAAGGCAAAAATCAAAACACCAGAAATTACCATAAAACCACCATATTTCAAAAACTTCAGATGTTTTGGGGCGAAATTTTCAAAGGTGCTGACACTATTTTGTCCGCTCGCCCTCCCAAAAAGCATTTCCACGATAAAAACACTGACTCCAAAAACCAAAAAAGCTAGCACAAACACAAGAACAAAAGCAAATCCCCCGTTTTGTCCTACCAAATAAGGAAACCCCCAAATTCCACCTAGTCCAATTGCGCTGCCCGCTGTGGATAATATATATCCTGTTTTGGAAAATCTTGTCATCAAATCCCCTTTTAATCTTTGGATATATCTTAGCAGAATCAAATATTAAAATAAAGACTTTTTGAAAAATTAATCAAGAGATTTTTCTTTGATTTGCTTATTGAAACGGATTTTTATTAATTTGCAATAGCAAGAATTAAGTGTGGAATCCCATTTCGCGTCCTCCATCAAAATTGGAGTTTAGTTCTCTCTTGATTTCATCTAAAAAGCTTTGTGTGCTAAATTGTGGTTTAGAGAGGCTTGCGATATTGTAAGCGGTGTTTTTGACAATCAACGCAATTTGTCCGCCACTTAGATTAAATTCAGCTAACTTTTTAAGATTAAAATTCTCTTCAAAGGGAGCATTTTTTGGTAGTAGTTTTTCCCAAAGTCTGATACGTTCCTCAAAATTTGGTTTTTTAAATTCAATCTTATAATTAAAACGTCTTGAAAAGGCAGTATCAAGCGTTTCTAGCAGATTGGTTGTCGCAATTAAGATTCCGTCAAATCGTTCAATCTGTTCTAGGAAAATATTTTGCATTTGATTGTGCATTTTGTCTGCCCCGCTTCCATTGGTTGTGCGTGTGCTTAGGAATTGGTCTGCTTCATCTAATAACAAAATAGGTGTTTGTTTGCTTTTGGAACAAAGTTCTTTATAGGATTCAAAGATTTTGCGCACATTTTTTTCACTCTCACCTACATACATAGAAAGAATCTTAGAACAATCAAAGCTCAAAATAGGTTTTTTAAGAGATTTGGCGAGGGCTAAAGCGGTCAGTGTTTTGCCTGTGCCTGCTGCACCATAAAAGATAATCTTTGCGTCAATTCCACGCTTTTTGTCTTTGATTCCCCAATCTTTGAGATATTGCAAAACTTTGGAATCCATTTGTTTGAGCAGGGTTTCAAGGGTAGATTGCGTGCTTGGGCTTAAGACTACTTCGCTTAATGGAATTTTTGGGTGTAAAAATTCAAAGATTTCTTGCTCCAAGACGAGTGATTTTAGGCTAATGCGCTCCTTTTTGTCGTAATTTTGTGGGTGCGTAATTCGTTTTAGAATCGCATCGGGGATAAAAAAGGTGCGGTTAATCCCTCCAAAAGGACTTAAAATTTCATCATAATCTACCAATCCTTTTTCTACCAAACGACTTCTATCGTCCAAAAATGTGCGATTCTTCATTCTTTCGTAGTCGTTCATACTGATGAGATTAATAAGGGTGTTTAGCTCTCTCCCCTCACTTTCTTTGCCCAAATATTCTTCACGTAAAAGAGCAATGAAAATGATTTTTTCTTGTGCATTGAGGTTATATTCTTTAAACAAAATTTCCAAACTTAATTTTTCTTTTGTCAATTCTAAACGCTCGTCAATTCTTTGTTGTAGGAGCTTGAATTTTTGCATACCTTTATTTAAAAGAGGGGAGGTGTAATGGTCTTTTTTGTGCGGACTTAAGCTGTGCAATAGCTCAATGGATAGAAATTGGTCTTTAAGATATTCTAAATGGTTATTATAAGGAGCAACTTTTGGGAGTTTAGGATTAATGCCTCCCTCTTCAAGAAGCTTTAAAAAGCTAGAGCTAAGACTAAAAGAAGTATTTAACAATTCTAGTAAAATAACTTCTTGGCTAAGATTTTTTAGAAAACTTTGCTGATTAATCCAGCCTAATTCTAAGAGGTTTTTGAAGTAAGGTAAGTGCTTAAGAATCGCAACTTCATCTTGCGGAATAAAAAGAGTGTTGATAATATCCAAGCAAACATTCTCATCGTTGCCTTTTAGGATTTCGGTGCATAAATGACGCAAAATAAGTGCTTCCTCATAATTGCATTTCAAAAAAGGATAAATTTTTGTTTTGTTAATGGGATTAGTTTGCAAAAAATCTAGTAAATATTGCATACAGCTCCTTCATCATCGTAAGGGTCAAGATGGGTGATGATTTCCCATTTTCCTTCTAAGTTTTGGATAGCACATTCAATAGAATCTGCAACTTTGTGCGCGTCTAGTAAAGAAATATTGGGGTCAAAGACAAGATGAACTTCTACAAAGTTTGTTTCACCGCTTTGGCGTGTTTTCAAATCGTGGTAGCTTTGCACTTGCGGAGCAGAGGCTATGATTTGTTTGATAGATTCAATCTTTTGTTCCTCTAGGGCTTTGTCAAGTAGGATAAGCACGCCCTCTTTTAAGATTCCAAAGGCAGAATAGGCGACATAGATTCCAATCCCTATTCCAAAAATCGCATCAATAATATGAAGATGTGTCCAATGCACAAGGACAAGGGCAATTAGCACTGCGCCATTGCTTAAAATATCGGTTTTGTAGTGCAATGCGTCTGCTTTGATGACAAGATTATTACTCTTTTTTGCGATATAGTTAAGATAAATTACAAGCATTGTGGTTAGAATCAGAGAAAAAAGCATTACATAAAGCGAATAATCCAAATAAACTAACTCTCCACCAAAGAAAAGCTTTTTAAAGGATTGGTAGAGAATAAAGATTCCAGAGACTAAAATTACGCTTCCTTCAATTACAGCAGCAAGTGATTCTATTTTGCCCATACCATAATTAAACTCAAAATTCGCAGGTTTTTCGGCTTTGGTTAGTGCGTAGAGGTTAAAAAGTGAGGCAGATAAATCTAGCAAAGAATCAATTGCGCTTGCTAATATCGCCACCGAGCCACTAAGAATCCCGATAATAAATTTTACACTAATGAGAATGCAAGCCGTTAAGCTTGAAACAATGGTGGCTTGACGTTGGATACTGATTTTTGGCTTTGTTGTAAAATCTACTGCGCAATTATTGGGAATATTATTTTGTGAAACAGACATTAGAATCCTTAAATGGGAGGGAGCAAATAAAGAGGTTTGAGCTGTGTGTTAAAAAGGGTTAAGTCCAAAATATCAGGCAAAACAAAGGGCTTCCTTTGGGGTGGTGTATGAAAGGATTGCAAGTGAATGTTCAGCTCTTTTGCCTCTTTGTCTAGAGTTTTGGATTCGTGTGTGTTGCTTTGATTTGTAGAATCTGCTTGAATAAAATAGCAATTTCCATAGGCTTTGATAGGGAAATTTTCATTAAAGTGAAAGGCGTGTGTAGCGTAGAGTTTCACATTTTGTGTGATTTCTAAAGTTTTTGCAAACAGATAAATGAGTTTCAAAGCCATAAAGCTTCCCGGACCGCGCACGAAATACAAACTCTCAAATGTGATTCCTTGTGCGCGTAAATCCATAAACAATGGCACTAAACCCTCACTTAAAGGTTGAGTGATGAGGTGGGATTGTGTCAGTTTCCATATTTTTTGGATACAAGAATAAATACCTACAAGTGTTGGTTCTCCCGCAAGATTGGGTAAAATCAAGATTTTATGCATTTTGTAAAGCGTATTCATAAATCTTTTGGGATTCTTCACTTTCTAAAATCTCAAAAGCATTGCTGTTTTCAAAAAGTTTTTTAGTCAGCAAATGGTTGAGTTTATGACTACCTGCATAGGAGACATACGCGCCGAGCAATGGAATCCCAAGCAAAGACATATCTCCAATGGCATCAAGGATTTTATGCCGGACAAATTCTTCTTTGTAGCGCAAACCCTCTTTGTTTAGAATCGTAGTATCATCTAGCACAATGGCATTATCCAAAGAACCGCCTAGTGCAAGCCCGATAGAGCGTAAATATTGTACTTCGCTTAAAAACCCAAAAGTCCTAGCGCGCGCAATTTCTTCTTTGTAATTTTTGGTGGAAAATTTAAATTTGTAGGATTGTGTGCCAATGGCAGGGTGAGGAAAATGAATAGAAAAGTCAAAAATACACGCGTCATTTGGCTCAAAACGCACAAATTTATCCCCCTCTTTGACTTCAATAGGGGTTTTGATTTTCAAGATTTTTTTAGGCGAGGATTGTTTGAGGATTCCCGCTTCCTCTAAAAGCATACAATATCCAATACTGCTTCCGTCCATAATCGGCACTTCCTCATTGTCCAATGTGATTTTTAGGTTATCAATCCCATACGCGTGAATTGCGGAGAGTAAATGTTCAATCGTGGAGATTTTGTATTGCTCTTTTGCAATCACAGTTGCCATTGTCGTATCTACTACATTTTCTGGATTTAATGGAATGCTTACTCCCACATCGCTACGATAGAAATGAATCCCGCAGTTTTCATCTAAGGGTTCTAGAGTCATTTTGACAGGCACTCCCTTGTGCAGCCCGATTCCAACTAATTCTACTTTTTTTGCAATCGTTTGTTGTTTCATCGTAGTTCCTCTATCATAATTTCATCTTGTTTCTTGTAAATTTTATTTTGATTGTATTGTAATAATTCCTTATCTAAAATTTCTCCGTGAAAAAGAACATTTCCCTCTCCTACCTTGCCTAATATCATATAATCTCCGTTGCAAAATATATTTCCGCTAATTTTTCCAAAAATCTGCACATTTCCCTCGCTTTGGATATGCGCGCCACTATTAATGCGCCCAAAAATCGTTAAATCTCCTTGCGTGATGATTTCTTCACCGCTACGAATAGTGCGATGAAAAACGAGTGTAGGTTTCGGTGCATTTTTGACTTCTGTTTCTTGAGATTTTACACCAGATTCTATGTTTTTTGCGGTATTGGGTGGAATCATAGAATGGATTGTATTTTCTAAGCTTAGCTGAATTTGTCCGCAAGTTTCACCCTTTTTTGTATTTAAAGATTCTATGAAATTGAGATTTTTAGAGATGAGATAATCGTAAAGTGCAGTAGAATCTATTGTTTTGATAGGATAGGTAAAAATCATTAAAAAGTCTTTGAGTAAGATAAAGTTTTTTTCAATATAGGCAATCGTTTCTTGCTCCTCTCCTTGTGTGAAAATAAAAGCGCGAAAGTTTTTCTGCCTTGCCTTAACCATAATCTACCTTTAAAGTTTGTTGATAATATCTTTGGCTTGTGCAATCACATTTGTAATATTCGTCTTTATCCAAGAGGAATCCATCCATTCTGCATTCCATACTTCATAGCCTTGCACTAGCACGCTAAAGTGCAAATGGTCGCCCAATGCTAGTCCCGTGTTGCCCGTATTTGCAATAATCGTGTCTTTTTCCAAAGAATCCCCAATTTGAACATTTGTGCTTGTTAAATGCGCATATAAGGTGGAAAGTCCAAGTCCGTGATAAATAACAAGTGCATTGCCGTCAATCCCTACAAATTCGTTGAGTGTAACAATGCCAGCATTATTTAAAATTACAGGTGCTTGTTTGATGCTTGCAAGGTCTAATCCCATATGATTGGATTCGCTAACATTTTCTCCTTGATAAGTAAAGGTGCGGTGGTCGCCAAAACTAGCCATAACTGCGCCATTTTTTAAGGGTGCAAAGGCTTGAATGGAAAAATTTTCTACTAGAGATTCTGTATCCACAAAAGAAGAGGCATTTAAAACGCGCTGGAAAGTATTTTCGCGCACTTCTTCATTAATGTAGCGAAAGATTGCAATCTTGTCTGCAAAATCCTCTAAATTTCTTTCTCCAATTTCTTGCACAAGGCTAGAAATTTTACCATCAATAAAATTCTCTGTTAGCGGAATCGTGGAATCGCGATATTGTTTTTTTTGTTTGAAATAGTTAATGGGTGCAACGCTGACATTGCCTGCACTATCTTCGGCGATAATTTTAGCATTAAAATCCTCGTGGAGTTTAGACCACGCAAGCAAGGAAATATAAAATCCCTCTTTATAAAAAGGTTGTGGAGTAAAATCTAAATTACCATTGTTAATTTTTATATTTTTTAGATTTTCGTCTTCTGCTTTAAAGATGATTAAAGCACTTCCGCCTTGTGTGATTTTATAAGAATTTGCAACAATAGCGATTTGCGGCTTTTTGGTATCTACTTGAATATGGAATTGTTCGGTGGTTGTATTGCCTCTAAAAAAGTTCCATTTGCTTGTATCTGTTACACTTACTTCAAGAAGGAAAGATTGGATATTATTCTTGAGATTTTGAGGCTTTTGTATGCCGATACAGAAACTCTTAATTGGGGATTGCGTAGTGATATTTTGTGTCAAAGGAGCAATATTTGCACTTTTGGCTGCACAGATTTCATTTTGTTTGGTGAGTTTTTGTGCATCAAGTGAAATCTTTTGTCCGTTTTCTATCAGTGAGACTTGATAGCTTTTGATTCCTGCATTATCGCTAACTTCAATAGGAAATGTGCCTTTGAGATTCCAAGAAGTGCTTTTTAGGTGAATTGTGGGGGATTCTTTTTCAAAAGAATCAGAGCTTAACATAAACATTCCCAACAGAATAACAACCACGAGCGCAATAAGTCCGGCAATTTTAATAAAGCC